>NZ_JBNLYC010000091.1:0-18391 GCF_050172015.1 Bacillus sp. GMa5/1
ACCTTTATTTTTATAAATCCACTGTGAAAATTTATTAACATTATTTTTACCACTTAGGTAAATACGATATTGTTTTTCTTTGTCAACAAAACTTAATTGGAATTTATTATTCTCAAGGATATCTTTAAAAGAATTCATAAAATTATATGATCCTCCAACAAAGCTAACAAAGTATTTATGAGAATTAACATGACCATCCCCATCAAAATACCCACGAACAAAGTGATGCAAATATTCTTCTGGTACAAAAGGAAATTCGATGTTAAATGATTTACATGGCTTGATTCCATGTATGTTCATAAGGTCGTCTTTTATTGTTTTGCTATTAATGTTTAGCATATATACGTCTGTTTTTTTGTTTTGATAAAGTGGCTGGTTGGTGTTTAATTCTTTTTTTATATCTTCTAAAATATAACTTTCTTTTTGTGATATACTGACGCATTGATTTTCTTTTTGTATAACGCCGTCAGCTGCTATAAATCCTAAAATATAAGCCATATTATTTGACCAAGTTTTAAAATAATTTTCGTTTATGTCATACTTTCTCTTCCAACTCCCTATAGCGCGCCTTGGGACGTTGCTGTCTGATAAAACCATACGAATATACCTTGCAGACACATTAGCAAGTGTAGCAATCTCTGAGGTGCTTTTCCCCTCCGCATATAGCTGCGTTATCTCAGATTTTGATAGTTTACATTTTGATTTCTTTTTTCGCTCTATGTGCACTTACATCCTCTCCTTCCTTTCTTTTATTAGAGACATATTTTCTTCTATAACATACAATGAAACATACGTTCTTTGTTGCGTATAAGAAGGAATTTACTAAATAAAAACAATTTACATGTACTTAATATTTGTCTTAGCTGCTGCTATGCGATTTGTACTTTATAGATACAAATAATGAATTTGACGGATTTATGAAATACAAGGCATTTTAGATGAAAGGTAAAATAATATAGTTTAAACTACAAATAGCTACAATAACAACATACGTAAATTGTTAATCGTAAAAAGGAGAACGAATGAATAAGAAATATACAAATCAAATTCATACTGATATGAGTTTTAAACCGAAAGATATTATAAGTTTAATGACGGATTACTTTAAAATAAAATCAAAGCTGCGTCCTATAAAGGATTTGCCTGTTGTTTTATCAAATAAAGATAATGAAGCGTTAGAGAGTGTTACATGGTTTGGCCATTCTGCTTCTCTTTTGAAAATAGAAGGTAAAAAACTGTTATTAGACCCGATGTTTGGAGATGCCTCTTCCCCATTTCCCTTGTTTAATAGTAAGCGTTATAGTGGTGCTTTTTCTTTAGAACGTGATGACCTTCAAGAAATTGATGCGATTATCATTTCTCATAATCACTATGATCATTTGAATTACAAAAGTATTATGCAGTTAAAAAATCGCGCAAAACACTTTTATGTTCCAACTGGAGTTGCACAATATCTTATTAAATGGGGTGTTTCACCTAGTAAAA
Organism: Bacillus sp. GMa5/1; assembly: GCF_050172015.1. Taxonomy (NCBI): domain Bacteria; kingdom Bacillati; phylum Bacillota; class Bacilli; order Caryophanales; family Bacillaceae; genus Bacillus; species Bacillus sp. GMa5/1. Next base: position 1,486 of record NZ_JBNLYC010000091.1, read on the forward strand.
TTAGTGAGCATAATTGGTGGGACGAAATTACGTTTGATAATATTAAGTTAGTATGTGCGCCTGCAAGGCATTTCTCTGGACGTGGTATGACAGATAGAGATCGTTCATTATGGTGTTCATGGCTTATTCTTGGTCAAGAGACTAAAATTTTCTTTAGTGGTGATAGCGGTTATGCCCCTCACTTTAAGGAAATTGGTGATAAATACGGTCCATTCGATCTTACATTAATGGAATGCGGGCAATATGATCCGAGGTGGTCTGCTATTCATATGTTGCCTGAAGAAACGGTACAAGCTCATATTGATGTTAAAGGAGAATTACTTCTTCCGATTCATTGGGGTGCTTTTACGTTAGCATTACACGAATGGAGTGACCCGATAGAACGTGTTACGAAAGAAGCTAACCGTTTAGGAGTTAAAATTACAACGCCACAAATTGGCGAATCTATTACGTTAAAATCTACAGACTATCCTTTATCCGCTTGGTGGAAGGAAATTTAATTTTAAAATATAAAAAGAGCGAATCCTCTTATAAAGAATTCGCTCTTTTTTCTGTATTTAAACTTATTTCACTATATTGGATCTCCCACTATCTAATACTCTATTTGCTGGTACACTGGACATTTCAACCACTGTATTCATACTCTTATCAGTCAGTTCAATGAGTTCGTTTTCATGTTTTATTTTATTTAAATCCCACACCATCCCATGAAATTCATTATGTTGACCACTTACCTGTATAATGCTTTTTGTTTTATTTGAAGGCTGTATTTGAAGGTTTGTAAATTGATTCCCACTAATTTCATTTGGCGTAGTTACTTGACTATCCATATAAATCATATTTACACAGTCTTCTAAAGAAAAGTTCATAAAACGATTGGCATTTATCCAAGCTTGTCCGGTGCTCGGTTTTTTCGCTACTAACTTCAGTCCAGTTTCCATTCCTACAACTTTAATATTTTCGAAGTTAACAAACGAAATTTCATTTTCTTTTCCAGCAGAGTATAAAGAAATTCCGGTGCCTTTATTCGTTTCCGTCCAATTGATAATATTTATATCTTTTATTTGTGTTTTGTTCCAAGTGTTATAATATTTATTTTTACCGTCTAAATAAATAACTTCAGAGTTAAATTTAGGATAGTCAATAGCTATATACGCTCCTTCAATGGATGCGTTTTTCTCTAGTTCTAAAACTCTAAAGTTTCCCTCAACTACAAATTGGGATCCGTAACCAAATAATAATTTCACACCTTTTTTAACAATGATTGGTGACGTGATTTTATACTTTTTATCATCAAGCAATACAGTTTTAATTTTACTAGACTCTGCTTTATTAATAGCAGATTGTATTTTTATTGAATCATTTTCCCCTTTAAAGTTTTCTACATACAAGTTAGTACTTTTAGCTGCATAGTCTTTTTTGTTGTATTGATAAAAAGCAAAAATAATTAAAACTATACCAATGAGTAAAACAATTATTTTCTTCATCGTACTCACCCCATATCGATTAATCTATGGCTTTTATATTCAGGTTATTATTATTTTGCTTTGTATTTCAGATTACCATTGCTGCTTTGTCTATTAATCCCTTCCTCTATCCTTAATAAGCTCTTACTGGCGATATAAGATGTACTGCTGCAGATTGCTCTCCTGCTTCAATCAATATCGGTCGCATAGAACCTCCAAAACTTAAAGTAATCGTTTCTTCTTTTATTGCTCTTAAAGCATCAACCATAAAACGCCCATCGAAAGATATATTTAATTGTTTTTCACCTTGAATCGCATCTATTTGTTGCGTTTCAGATATTTTCCCAATTTGAGAAGCGTTTGAAGAAATTTTAATTGTGGATTCGTTTATGATTTCTAAGTTAACATTGTTATTAGCCCATTCACTTGCTAATAAACTTGATCGGTCTACACCTTGTAATATCTTTTTTCTATCTACGTTAATAATCGTTTTAAAATCATTTGGAATAAGGTTAGAAATATTAGGATATTTCCCTTCAATTAGTCTTGAATATAATGTAGTTGTTCCGAGCGTAAATATAATATGACTCTCTGAAAGGTAGATATATACGAATTCCGAATTGCTGTTCATTAATTTTAGAAGTTCACTAATGGTTGCGCTTGGTACAATACAATTTGCTTTTACATCTGAGGAAAGTAATGTTTCGCGTATCGCTAGTCTATGTGAGTCAGTTGCAGCACAAATTAACTTATTATTAGCTAACTCTATATGCACCCCAGTAAGAACAGGTCTAGATTCATTTTTTGCTACCGCAAAGACGGTTTGTTTAAATACTTCAATCAATTGCTCTGTCTCTACCTTGATTTCTGCATGATTGTCTATAAGCGGTACATTCGGAAACTCATCTGCAGGAAATCCATTTAAACTTAATGTGATTTCTTCTGATTGTATCTTAATAGTTTGCTCATTCTTACTTTTTATTGCGATATCACTTGGCATTTTCTTTATTATTTCAATGAAATACTTTGCAGGTACAACAATAGTTCCTACCTTTAAAATAGTTGCAATCTTTTCGTCTTCAATTGAAACAGGAATGAATTTTTCAATAAAAATATTTGAGTTACTTGCAATTAAAGTAATTCCAGATTGATCTGCAGTTATTTTTATACCAGATAATATAGGAATTAAAGATTTTGTTGATATTGCTTTGTTGACTTCTGAAAGTGCTTGAGTGAATTGTTTGTGATTAACGATAAACTCCATGTTTCCCCCGCCTTACATGAGATAATATTTTTATGAAGATTGATGAACGATTGTTCCGTTAAAAAAATAAGGTATTGTTTCTTTCTTTTGTAATAAATATAGTAAATGTTCTGGTATGCGTAAATACGGTGCTGCTATATGTAATTCCATCCAAGTAATCTCTTCGATTTCTTTTGGCCTTGATATATATGTCTCCCCGCCGATTATTTCGCCTAGAAAATTAAAGAAAATTGCATGATGATCTCTTTCCTCGAAAAAGGCTTCACTGATAGAACAAATCCCGTTTACGTTTATATGTAACCCTGTTTCTTCTTTTACTTCTCGAATTACTGCTTCTTCTAATGTTTCTCCTAGTTTAACTGCGCCACCTGGTAATGTATAATAAGAACCATTTTCCCCTTTGTTTTTTACCATTAAGATCTTTTCATTAGTTTTATCGTACAAAATCGCGTATGTAACATTAACTTTTTTCATATGTACCTCCTCTATTTTAAATAAAAGGAATTTTCTGTCTCCTATTCATTCTACCATTAACTCCTTTTAATATATATAAGTTAGTTAAGTCTTGCCTTTACCGCTATTGTTGGAGTTAATAAGAATAGGCTACTGATATAAAAAAAGAACGTACCTTAGGAAGATTATCCAAAGTACGTTCTTGCAGTTTTAGTATAAAAATTGATTCAATTAATACTGAAATTAATAATAACCTCGCCCTTATTGCATTTGTATTTCAAATACTAACGTTAACAAATTCTATATACTTTTTAACCGTTTTTCTAAATAATAATGATTATGTCCTTTCGGATGATCTTCACTTACTCCAATTACTTTATATCCATGTTTCTTATAAAAATCAGGTGCTTGGAAACTAAAAGTATCTAAATTAATTAACCTACACCCTTTTTCAATTGCAAATTCTTCAATAAGCTTTATTAACTTGCTTCCGTAACCTTCATGCCTATATTCTTCAGAAACCCATAGAAAGTCAACGTGTACATGGTGCCAAAAAGTTATTGCCGTTACCCCACCTACTATTTCTTCTTTTTCATTTCTTACTATGAAACTAACCTTTTCTGAAGGTGTTTTTTCTTCATCTGCAAGATATTTTTGATTGTATTCAATTACTTTCTCTCTTATGTAATCACTATCTTCTTGTACCCACTGCTGTACTATTTTCATTTTAAGTGTCACGCTCCTTTTTACTTATCTATTCAATTTTATAATGAAATTGTCCTGTCTTTAATAAGTTCGTAAAGAAGCAAAGTTAATGGAATAAAAAAGAGCCCTAACATGAGGACTCTTTTTAAAATTAAGCTACTTTCCGATGTAAATGTTTTAGTTCCTTTTTCTTTTCTACATTTGGTGGGCGGATTAATATTGAAATAATGAAGGAAATAACACTTAAAACACCGATTATAATGAAAGTTGGTTGAAATCCCCCGAGTATCGCTCCAATAAATGATCCTGCAAGCGCACCAAATCCGAAACCTTGGTAGACAATCCCGTAATTTGTACTATGGTTTTTTAATCCAAAGAAATCTCCGACAATAGCTGGGAATATAGTTATATTACCGCCGAAGCAAAAGGCGACACTTGCTACACAAGCAAAATAGATTCCGTAATTTAGCGGAATAAAACTTAAAGTAAAGACTGACAATCCTATAATAATAAACGTTGCAGAGACAATTTTCATTCGGCCGATTTTATCTGATAACGTCCCAAGAATAATTCTACCTACTGTATTAAAAATTGCAATCATAGCAACGGCGTTTGCAGCGGTTGCTGCGCTAAGGCCAACGAGTTGTACACCGATATCTTTTACCATACTGATTAAATACAAACCACCCATACACGAGGTGAATAACATAAAAAATAGCAGATATACTTGTTTCGTTCGCATCATTTCACGCGGAGTATAGTCATTGTGCAATGTTTCAGTTACAGCATTACTTACAATTGCCTCACGTAAGAAGAACGATCCGATTAACACTAAAAGTAACACGATAATACCCCAATATAAGAATGCTTGTGATACACCAAGGTTATCGATAAGATTTCCGTTTATATATCTAAAGATTAAGCTGCCCATTCCATACGCTGATACAGATATACCTGAAATAAGCCCTTTCCGATTTGGAAACCATTTAATTAAATTAGATAGTGATGTAATATAAGCTGTTCCATCCGCATAACCAACAACAACACCAGCTAATAAATATAATAGTGGTAAGGAAGAAACTTGTGAACTAAGTATTAAGCCGAGTCCTAAAACAATTCCTGCAGTAGCAATAAGTTTCCGAAGTCCTAATTTTTTCTGCAATTTTGCTGCAAATAAAGTTGAGAATGATAAAGAAAAACTTGTTATAGAGAAAGTTATCGCTACTGAATTAAGATTCCATCCAAACTTACTTACAAGGGGTTGATTAAATAAACTCCATGTATAAATTGTTCCAAGGCCAATTTGAACAATGATTGTACCTAGAACAATTAGTAACGGATTTATAGAAGTTTGTTTCATACTAACTGTCCCCTTCTTTTATCTTGACATAGATTTTCACAGTTAGTATATCCATCGTAAATTGCAAGATACTGTACGGAAAATGGTAATTAAGTTCATATACACAAAAAGACACTTCATAAAGAAGTGTCTTTTGCAGGTTATATCAGATGTTTCTAAAGAAAGCTTTGTTAAGATAAGCCATTTTCGAATGCTTATGTATATATGTTATCAAATAATTTCTTATATGTGATGAGACTTAAGACGTATTTTTCATTCATCATATAGTCGGATGAAAAATTAATATTCGATTTCATCAAAATCCTTCGGCTGCGGTACAGTTTGCATATTAGCTGCATCTTTAGGATCGCTATAAATTGCATTTTGCTCTGTATTTACATCTTTTATATTTTGTTTTTTATTTTTGTTCACTTTATCTTTCACTTACAATCACTCCTTTTTGTTATAGGAGTAATTATGCCCTATTACCGTTACTAAATGTATCAGCGACTAAATTACTAAATTCACGTAAATAATATAAGTAATTATCACCGCCGTAGTTATATCTTTTGTTATACATTTTTGCAACAACTACATTATATTCAGGTATTACTAAAATAGTCGGTCCAGTAATCCCTAATATTTGATATGACCCTTTTGGAACACGTTCACCAAGTTCGCTTAATTGTGCAGGTTCATTTTGAACGAACCAAAACAATCCATTTTGTGGTAGCTCTTTATTTACATATGTTGGACTCTGCAAACTCGTAGCGATTTTTATAACTTCTTTTGGAACAATTTGCTTACCGTTTATCACACCTTGATTTAAATGAAGATTGCCCCAATAAGCAAATTCTCTAGCTGAGACAAACAGATTTTTTTCAGTACCGTCATCTACCGTACCAATTTCACTAGTCGCGTCTTCATTTGGATTATTAACAACGTCAACTAAATTTTCATCTCGCTGAACTCTCCAACCTGTTTCTTGAAAATTAGCAGGCTTAAAAACACGCTCCTTTAACAATTCAGGAAAACTTTTGTTATATAGCTGATAAATAAGACGTGTCATCATTCTTACATTAATATCTCTATATGCCCATGCTTGTCCCGGTTCAAATTCACGAAAAATTGTCCCGTCATTCATTTCTTCTAATCCGTGCGAATGTGTTACTAAATGTCTTATCGTTGTTTTACCAAGCAATGCAGGATTAAAGTCTTTAAAATATTTTATCGCTTCATCATCAATAGAGTTTATTTTCCCCTCGTAAAGCGCATACGCTATCATTAATCCTAAATAACTTTTTCTAGCAGAAGCAACGTTGAACTGCGAAGATGCGGTTACTTTTTTATTAGTCGATGTATTTGAGTGATAACCGCTATAATGCTCTAATACGACTTTATTATTTTTTATAATACAAATTGCTGTAGCAGAACTATGATTTTTTTCTTTTATATTCTCTACCCAAGAAATCAACTTATCATATGTATACAAATAAATCCCCCTTAATACACATCAAAATTACAGCATGAAAGAAAAGTATAAACAGTATTTACACCTTTCTTTCATATAAAATATTAATGATGTACTATATTTAAATAATCCACCAGTTCCAGCAATTAAAGCAACCAAAACATCCGGCACAACCTACGCAACCACCACATCTGCCGCCGCCGCAACCGCCACAGCGTCCGCCACAACCTCCGCATCCGCCACAACGACGTGCATCGCCTTGGATGTAATAATATGGATATTGACTTTGTTGTTGATCCCAATACACAACATTACCAGTTTGATAATCATTAAGGTTTAATGTTTGTAATTCATGTTGAAACTGATTCATTACGAACCCCTCCATTTATAAATATAAATTTCGCCCAAACGTTAAAGTTTATATATTTTTGTAAACAAAATAGAAACAAGACTATAGACTAAATGCGTACATCAACAAAATATGAACTTACACTGGGTGATGTACCTTGTTTTTTAGCCTATTTTCTTTATATCCTTGCGATGGACGTATTTACTATAAATAAAGTGATTTAAAAATTACTAATCCAACAATTTAGTAGTTCATCACTTAACTTTCTTTCTAGTAATTCCTTCACTAATGGCATTGGCATGATTTCATAATGATTTAAGGCTTCTTTATTATAATCTATCCAGTGAAATGCTAAATGAGACTCGCTAGATTTCGGTGTTAAGTCCGTATGTAAATCTTGTGACTCTACTTCAAAAATGTGGTTAATTTCATGATGAAGCACTTCTTTATCTTGCCATTGATTTTCTATGACTCCTAAAAATTGTTGTATACTACAGTTTACTCCAAGTTCTTCCCTTAGCTCTCTTATTAATGCATTCTCTGATGATTCTCCAATTTCAACATGGCCACCAGGTAAAAAATAATGATGGCCGATATATTCAGCAACTAATAATTTCCCATCTTTTATCATGACTGCTCGTACAATATGATGGAATTTACTTTTCAATTGAAATCCCTCCTAGTTATTCAATGTATAGTTGCTCAAAATAGTCATTTAGTATTGGTATAATATAAATCATAGGTGTTTCATACGGATGCATATCATTAATAACTTCAAGAGCATCTTTTACAAGTTCTCGTTTACACTTTATTTCAACTTTACATTCTTGCCCTTCGCATATTCGACCAATTTCTCCATTAAAAGGAGATGCCTCGTCTAAAGATCTCCAATATCCTTTCACTGAACTATAGGAAAGACAATGGTCATATTCACCCGTTTTACATGCTCCAATTTTATTTAATTCATCCCTTAATGTTTCAATATATTCTTCAGGAATGAACACTTCAATTTTCACTTCAGTAAATTGCATATTTCATTTCACACCTTTACTTCATAATAGTTAAACAAATAAACGATATACTTGCTCACCATCATACTCCTGTCCTAATGATATGAAACCATATCGTTCATATAGTTTCTTTGCAGAGATATTATCTTTATGTACTGTTAATCTAATTTCTTTACACGATTTAAAAGTATTTTTTATTATATTAATACTTTCTTGTAATGCTGCTTTTCCATAACCATTACCTTGCTGCGATTGATCAATAATAAATCCGTTAATCCAATACATATCTGATGTCTCTCTTACAACAGCATGCATAACAAAACCAACCATAAGGTCACCATCGTATATAGCGAGTGGTATGTACTCTACATTGTCACCATCTGGTTTTATATATACTTTAGCAAGCGAAACTGCTACGGATGGAACAAATTTCAACTGATTTTCTTTAACTTGTAGTTTTAATGCTTCTTCCCAATTTTTTCTCGTAACAACCTTTAACTGGATATTCAATATTGTAAGCTCCCTTATATAGAGGATGTATGTTTATATTCAACGTAGCGAAATAATTCCCTTTTTCGACAACGACTTATAACATAATTTTTATAAAATCTTGAATGAATTTTTCTGCATCTATTTCTAAAGCTATACGGGCTCCTTCAGATTTAGAGTTAGGGCGAAAATCAGCAAATGTTTGTCCTTTCGTATCTCCGTATGTATCTACATTCACTGTACGATGCGCAAATTCAAAAAAACTTTGGTTAACTAATCCACTTATAGCAACCACATCATGAAGCAATGGCCCTTCGATAGATGGATTAAGTTTTTGGTATGCAGAAAAATAGTAATCATACATTGGTTTCATTATCGTATGGAATGGATTCTTTGAATTAGCTTGAATATAGTCAAACACATTTGGTGTTAACACAGCTTTGTTTGTTACATTTAAAGGGAATATTAATAAATTCTTTGCTTGATGGAAAACAATTTTACTTGCTATAGGATCTCCATACACATTTGCCTCTGCTAACGGCGTAACGTTTCCTACTTCTAAAAAAACACCACCCATGAAATAGATTCCTTTTACATTTAGCATTAAATCATTCCATAAATTAAAAGCAATTGCTAACGAGGTAGATCTTCCTACATCAACAATTGTCAAATCTTTTCCGTACTTTATAAGAATCGCAGCAATACTGCCGAAATTATATATTGGAATAGATAATACATTTTCTGGAACATGGATAGGCCCTAATCCTTCTGCTCCGTGAATTTCAGGATAGTACGTAGTAATTTCTTCTGTAAGTGGTTTTGTTGCACCACTAATGACAGGAATGTCTTGTCTATTTGCTAACTGCAAAATATACGCTGCATTATGTGCAGCATGTATATGCTCAACATTTCCGTATCCAGTTACAATACCGACAATTTCAATTTCGGGATGCAGTAAGCCATACATAATGGCAAATGAGTCATCAATACCTGGGTCTCCGAAAAATAATACTTTTTCCAAGAAATACGCTCCTCTCACGAAAAAATTGAGTCATTAGTAACTATGTATATGAAAAAAGCAAGTATATCTATGCAAATTTTAGAATGGATAATGTTTTACAAAATATTAAAAAGGAACTAGCGTATGCTAATTCCTTTTTTGAGTAACCATTCTCAAATTTAATTAATTATCGTATCCTTCATAAATTGCATCATTTATTTGATTTTGTATTTTTGTATCATCAGGTACAGGTTTCCACCAATTTCCTGTAATAAATAACATAGTTAATAAATTATAACTATCACTAAAATAACTTTCTCTCTTATTCTTCATCCAATCCCAACCGCTATTTACCCACTTTTGATTATTGCTACTTGTTATACTTGCAGCAATAAACGGTGAAACAAATACAGCAGTTGAATAACTACCAATATTAGATCCATTTAATTGATAACCATCCACAATTTTAGAAGGATTTCCATTCGTTTTATTTTGAATCCACGAAGAAACTTTATCAGAAATGACTTTACTTCTTTTCTCGCCGTACATCGCATAGTCCATTACAATTCTCAATGGTACCCGACTAGCATTGTAATAATATGCATTTGTATATTCTGACTCATCTAAGAAGTCTTTAGGTGCGGGTTGTGGTGGGTTTTTTACAACGAAATCTGAAATAAGTCCTGTATTTGGAGAGTATGTATTACTAAATTGCGTATAAACATCGTACAAATTATTAATAACAGTAAGCCAAGTTTTATCACCTGTAAATTCATAAAATGCTCTAAGGTGTGACATCATCCAATCAGATGGTCTCGTATCAAGTGAACTTTTAGAATCCCAATCTCCTAAATTTAGTCGGTTATTATTTGTAACATTACTAGCTTTAATACCTTTTGTAATCATGTCTTGTGCTTCTTTCAAATAATTAACTGTTCCATTAGATCCCCACTGCTTATGAGCAAGAAGAAGAGAATACGCAATATCTAAATCTCCATCAGTAGCAGAATCAAAATGACCTTGTGCTTTTTTACTATCTGCGACAACCCATCCCATTAAATTAGGATTTTGAGAACTTTTAAAAGTTCTTGCTGTTTTAAATAAACCGTCATAGATTTTTTGAGCATTCGAATCATAACCAGCCATTAATACTGTAATTATCATCCCATACCCTTGACCTTCTGAAGTTCCAAGTGGCTTAAACCCATCTGCATCACCTGTAATCTCTCCTTTTACGTAATAACCACCAGGTAAAGAAGATAAATCATTTTTCAAATATTTCTTTTTCCAATTATCGTAGTAACTTCTTACAGAAGCATTTAAACTTTCCTGTGTAACATGATTCGGTTTTATAACACCTGCATAATTAACTTGCTGCGGAAATGGTTTCATTTCCTTTGCAGCAGCTACTTGTTGATTAACTACGGGAATAGAATTTTGTACTGAATTGTCCGTTACACTTGCTGCGAAACTAGAATTAGAAAAACTAGCTAGTCCGATTCCTACAATAGAAATACATGTGAAAATTTTTCTTTTTCCATTCATTATGTTGTCAGCTCCTTTTAAAATGCTTACTACATAAAATGTAACATACAATATTTAACTGAAATACAAAATATTATATTTATCAACATAAGAAAGAAACTATATAAAAAAGTATCATAAAATCATTATTGAATTACATTATACGGATTGATTATTTACTAAATTCCTATGTTTTTCTTTTCTTAATACTGGTATATGAGCAATCACAATTCCAAGTATAGTAATTCCGCCGCCAATTATTGAAACTAAAGTTGGCACTTCTCCTAACCATATCCAAGCAATGAAACACGCAGTTATTGGCGTTAAATATAGAGAACTTGTTGCTTCAGAAGCACCAGCACGAGATATAATATAGGCCAATGCAATATACGGGAGTACTGTTGGAAAGACACCTAAATATATAACACTCAAGTTAACTTCAAGAGGAGCTGCTAATATTTCTTGATAAACTCCGGGTAAGAAAATAAGCATACATACAGTACTAGAAAAAATTGTATATATGGTAAATGGTAAGAAACCGTATTTTTTTAAGTAAGATGTTTGGAAAACGAAAAATAGACTTTCTGAAATCGCCGCTAATAATATAAATAATCCCCCGCTATTTAATTGAATAGCGTCGCCTTGGCTAAATGAAATTAAGGCAATTCCTGCAAAACTCATTACACCACCGATCCAGCCATTTAATTTCATTTTTTCATTCAAAAAAACAGAAGCAAAAATTGCCGTCACTATTGGAGTGACTGAAATTATTAAACTTGCAGATCCAGCATTGACTGTTTTTTCGCCGTAATTTAATGCGATGTGATAAATAGTAAACCCTAAAGCACCAAATATAAAAATTGCTGGGATATCCTTTAAATCCGGTAATCGTAGTTTGTATATAAATGAAAATAACAAAAGTATAAATGAGGCGATTAATAAGCGTAGTAAAGTAAGGTGTTCAGGCGTATAAGATTCAAGCCCCAGACGAATTGCTGGAAAAGCAGTTCCCCATATAAGAATTGTAAAAGCATGAGCACATATAATGCGTAAATCCCATTTTTTATTATGCATGTTTTCTCTCCCTCCTTAATAAACCAACCATTTTTAAATTACCAATTATTTCTTTTCATCATATTTAATAGTTGATACAATGTCTTCAACCAGTTATTTATCGGAAAAACCAACCACTTTGAATCTTTTAAATTAACGAAGGAGTTTTTTATATGACAACCGATAAAAAAGTGCCCAAATATCGGCAGATAATAGACTATATGAAAGAAAAAATTGAAAACGGAGAATGGCCAATTGGAAGTAAAATCCCTAGTCAGCGGCAGTTAGCAAAATTATTTCATGTAAATCGAAGTACTGTAATAACTGCGCTAGATGAACTTATGGCAGATGGTTTAATTCAAGGACAAATCGGAGCAGGAACAATTGTAACAAATAATACATGGTCATTATTAGCAACTAATCCCCCGCCCGATTGGAGTGAATATGTAAAGGCCGGTATTCATAAACCAAGTAAGTTAATGGTGCGAGAAATAAATGAAGCAGAAGCAAATAAAACGCTTATCCATCTTAGTAAAGGTGAACTTGCACCTCATCTTTTTCCGCTCGAAACTATGCAATCTATAATAAAAAACGTCAGTGAGGAATTAGATTATTTCGGATACGAAGAACAAAAAGGTTTTTATCCGTTACGTGAAGCAATAAGCAAATACGTAAAATCATTTGGAATACATGCATCACCGGGTTCTATATTAATAGTCTCGGGTGCACTCCAAGCATTACAATTAATATCAATTGGTCTTTTACATAGAAAATCAACTGTTTTACTTGAACAACCTTCTTACTTATATTCACTTCATGTTTTTCAATCAGCAAATATAAACTTATCCGGTATATCAATGGATCATCACGGTATTTTACCTAACGACTTGTTAAAACGAATTAAATATAGTCAAAAGAATAATATTTTATATTCAATCCCTTGTTTTCAAAATCCAACGGGGATATTGATGTCCAAAGAGCGAAGAAAAGAAATATTAAAAATATGTAAAAAAGAGCAGTTGCCTATCATCGAGGATGATATTTACCGAGAGTTATGGATTGATGAATCACCTCCAGCTCCTTTAAAGTCAATAGATAAACATGGACATGTATTATATATTGGTAGTCTCTCTAAAACACTTAGCCCTGGACTTAGAATTGGATGGATAATTGGACCAGAACCTGTTATTGATAGATTGTCAGATATAAAAATGCAAACAGACTATGGATCAAGCTCTTTATCTCAAAGAGTAGCTGCTGAATGGATAAATGAAGGTTTTTATGAAGAACATGTAGCAAACGTAAGAATGCACCTGAAAAAACGAAGACAAATAATGATACGAGCTTTAAATAAATATTGTGCAGATATTGCATCGTGGGATATTCCTAGTGGTGGAGTTTTTATATGGCTAAAGGTTGTACATAACATTCCGATGAAAAAACTATTTTCAGAGGCACTATCAAAAGGAATTCTTTTAAACCCGGGACGTATTTATGAAGAAGAATCAGATCAGTACATTCGTTTATCATATGGATATGCTTCTCCAGAACAAATGACTAACGGAATTAAATTGCTCAGTGAATTAATTCGGAAGTTAACGGCATAAAAAAATCCTCTTTTGTTTTTGGAGGATTTTTTTACGTATTTTATTTACCACAATTTCATTTCCTGCCCTAATAAAATAAGTTCTTCATAAGGATCTCCGTCAATATTTAATACTTGAGCAAAAGCAGGTTCTGTTTTTAAACCTTGTTCCTTTAAGTGAATAACTTCTTCCCTTATATGAGGATGCTGCATTAATAACATGTGCTCCACTATCATATGTCTATATGCATTTTGATTACGCACTGGCTTAGGTTGAGCAAATAATTCAAATTCAAAACCTTCGAATTCAAAATTCACCTTTATCGATTCAGTACCTTTCATTTTTTTCTTTTTTATGTTGAACCCTCTATAAGAACCATATAAAGATCTCATTTCTTGCTCAAAAACATCAAAGTTATATACTTCCATTACAATATCTAAGTCAGATTGAGGAGTATCAATTCTTATCGGGATTGTCCCGCAAAGAACGGGATTATATAAAGCTAAATCCTCCATTATGTTTAGGCTATTCAAAACATCATATATTTTTTGTTGCTTGTCATTGCCCGATTGTAAATATGTAATAGATGTAAACATGGAAGTCTCTCCTTCATTTCACGTAATACGTGTCTCACTAAACTCAAGAAAAATTTGTCCGTTTAAACTTGTTCTTGAAGTACCTTTACTTCAATATATTAAAGTGAATAAACAATATGTTTCAACTTTTCTCCTATGCTGCAATACTATAAAAATAAAAAGGGAGGAATTATGATGAGCATTTTCAACATTCTTTTAACCATCCACATATTATTTGGAACGATATGTTTAATAACTGGGATAATAGCGATGGTTGCTCAAAAGAAGAAAGGTAAACATACGGAATGGGGTGAAATATATCACGCATCCTATGTCGTTATCACCGTTACTGCCATTATATTATCCATTATAAACTGGGATAAAATCGCATATTTATTTTATGTAGCAATTTTCTCTTATTCATTTGCGATTTATGGATACCTCGCACGAAAAAAACGTTGGAAGAATTGGCTTCACCACCATATTAGAGGTATGTTAGGCTCTTATATCGGTGCTGTTACTGCACTTTTAGTAAATGTCGGTATTCATATTCCCTTAATTAATTTATTGCCGCCTATATGGTTTTGGTTTTCACCTACATTAATCGGTATTCCTCTCGTAGCCAGTGTATCAAAAAAATATAAAAAGCGTAGTTAAACTTCATTACATTTTCGTTACTTTCTGATGATTATTATGAAAAATCATACTCAATGTAATATTTTATTTATAAATTCAAGATCGTATTGCTTTAAGTTAGTCACTTAGCGCTAAATAAGAAGAATCCAATAACAGTATTGGATTCTTTTTCAAATTTCATTTCAATATCGGCTTTATGCATTCAATGATGTTACCATTTGGACCAAAAACCATCTTTGTATACTTGTGGGTACTTGTTTTATTGGTTCAGTGATAATTACACCATTATAGTTTAAGATTGTAATAACGAATGTAAACGATCCGGGTAATTCGTAAACATCCCATCAACGCCCCATAAAAGTAACTTTTTCATATCTTTTTCATTATCTACAGTAAATGGATGAACTTCTAATCCGTGTTTCTTTATTCTCTTTACATAAGCGGAATCAATATATTTATAGTTCATCCCAAGACCGATGCAGTATGTTTTATACTTTTTTATCTCTAATTCAGTTAATTGAACTGACTTTTTGTAAGGTAGTAATTGTACTAGCGGTAAAGTAACATCTAAACTATGAATTTTTTGCAGACTTTCTTCACTAAATGATTGAATAATAACGTTATCACTTATTTCGTAGTGCTTTATAATTTCTAATAGCTTCTCTTCCATACCAGCGTATTCATCTGGTGATTTTGTTTCAATATAATAGTTTGCACCATTCCCGAACGTTTCAATAATTTCTTCTAGTGTTGGGACTTTAGCATCTTCAAAGTCTTTCTTTGCTAAACTTGGATGCTTTTCATTGAAAAAAGAACCTGCATTAAGTTTCTTTATTTCTTCTAATGTATGTTCCTTAACTAGACCCGTACCATTTGTAGTGCGGTTTACTGTTTCATCATGCATAGCTACTAAATGTCCGTCTTTTGTCATTTGAAGATCAATTTCTATATAATCTCCTTTTAATTGTTGTCCTAATTTATACGCTGCTATTGTATGTTCCGGCGCATACGCAGAAGCGCCTCTATGTGCAATGTTTTTTATATGATTTGCTTGATTAATAGCTTTCGTGTACTTACGTTCATCTACTTTATGTAAAACGAAAGTACCTAGTAATATAATGGTGCAAATGATTGTAATGATATATATCTTTTTCATAATGATGTATTAACTCCTACATGAAAGCAATTTGGATCGAATAATTTATTCAATTAAATGTCGATTTTCAAATAAAGTCATTTGTCCAACAGATTGAAAACCAGCCTTTTTATAAATATTAATCCCATCAGGTGAAGCTTGTAATACGCATTGAGAAACTTTCAATTGTTTTGCTTCTTGCAGCAAGTAATTAAACATAGTGGAGCCAAATCCTTGCCCTCGCATTTCTTCTTTAGTTGCTATATCATAAATACCAATACTATCTTTTGTACATACTAATGAACCAACAGATACGACTTCATCTTTAAAAATCCCTAAATATAGTTTCATATTTTCACTATTCCATAAATCGAAAGAAGCAGTTTCATTATAAAATGTTTGCACATGTATACCTTCCTCTGATGTACCAAATAGATTAGCTAACGTTTCCCCAAACTTTTTAATTTGTCCTAACGAAGATGCTCTTTGTATCGTAAAACCTTCTGGTATTTTTATTGTTGGTTGAATTGTCTTTAAGTCTGCTACCATCGCAATATTTTGTTCTGCTTCTTTTAAGCCAAGTTTTATTAATTCGTTTTTTATAGCCTGTTCATAGCTATTATCCCAAAACCAAACACACATTGGAAACTTCTTTTTATTATAGTTGTTTATCACTTTATATAATTTCTCAATGTCTTCCGTTACATCATTGTTTAGTAAAGTAATGATATTAAATGTATCTGCAGGTAAACCACAATCTACAGCAATGTAGTCCTTCGTTTCTTTTACATTCATTTCATGTACATGACGCGCAATATATGACATTTTATATGTGAAGTTATCTATTAATA
>NZ_JBNLYC010000092.1:0-18162 GCF_050172015.1 Bacillus sp. GMa5/1
TAAAACAACTACTCTATTTTACTTATGAACAAGCATTATCCTGCTTATTCCCAGTCGTTATTTTCTTAACACTAGCCCTTTCAAAAATCGTTTCAATCCCAGGGTTATACCGCTACGATTTCATACTCATCGTATGCCTTCTTATGCAGTGGGTTATGTACAAGACTGGCCTTGAGACGAAAGACGAATTAAAAGTAATTACTGTCTTCCACCTCATCGGCCTTTTACTAGAAATATATAAAGTTCATTTCGGTTCATGGAGTTATCCGGAAGAGGCATATTCAAAGGTTTTTGGAGTTCCACTTTACAGCGGCTTTATGTATGCAAGTGTTGCCAGTTACATATGCCAAGCGTGGAGAAGATTGCATTTACAAATGCATCATTGGCCGAAAGCTATTTTTGTAATACCTCTAGGAGCACTGATTTACTTCAATTTTTTCACACATCATTTTCTATACGATTTTAGATGGTTCTTAACGTTACTTCTATTCATCGTTTTCTTTCGAACATTTGTGGAATTTTCATTACGAGGCGTTACATATAAAATGCCGCTCGTTCTCTCCTTTTTTCTTATCGGATTCTTTATTTGGATTGCAGAAAACATCGCAACATTTTTCGGTGCATGGCAATATCCAAACCAACGGGAAGCTTGGAATCTCGTTCACTTAAGTAAAATCAGCTCATGGTTTTTACTCGTTGTTATTAGCATTATGATTGTTACACAACTCAAACATTTGAAGCAGTTGAAAAGATAATACTGATTATATAAAAATAGTTAGCCCATCACTCATTAGAGGGTGATGGGCTTTTTTTAGTAATATTTTTTAAACCGTCCTTATCAAAGGAGTTATAATTTACAATAGCATAAGCAGTTGCACATTATGAACTACTACTAGCTGAAGATGTTGCTACAGATGAAGCGGCAATCGTTGCCATCATAGCTGCCTGTTGTGCTTGGATGAGGACTTCTATCATTGTTTGTAAACCTGTGTTGGTAGCTTTACTTTCCTCACCTTTCTGACTTACGAACAGTTGAATAGCAATAAGAATACTCGTATCTGTATGCCAACGGAACAATTTCTCCCCTTGCAATTTTTCAATCAACGCTTTAATAGAATGAATCTCTTTTTCACCATCCTCAAGTAACGCTAATAGTCCGATAGCTGGGTAATGCATCTGTTTCGCTTTTACCTTTTCTTGCTTTAACAAATTCCATATGTTTGTGCATGTTGCAACTAACATTTCTTCATGGACATCCTTCTTTAGTGAAAGAATATGACTTAGGAATTGAAGATCATTCCCTTTACGAAAACCAGCTTTCGCTAGTTTCTCATAAAGACGTTCCACTCGGTCCATAAGCGTTTCTACATTCTCTGATTGTCCTGCTAATAAAACCGCGAGCGGATAATCATTTGTACCTGTAAGAAAAAGATGATCCTCTTTCATACGTTTATATACTTGCATCGAACGCTGAATGTGCGTGCCATGTTGTTCATTATCTTCTGTTAAAAGCACAGCTGCTGCAAGATAAGTAAATATACTGCGGCTAAAGCCACCAGCGACCAATTGTTCATATAAATATAAAAACTCCCGAAAAGCTTTCTTGTAATCTGTAAAGTGAATATCCAATGTTGCCGCCACTACAAAGCGATGATAAGACTTTAAATATGAAAACATCCCTACCTGATTTTTAATATAACTACTAATTTCTAAAAAACGTCCGAGATCAAACAATTTATCACTACCTGCATACATAGCAGCAATCATCATACCTGTTCGAGAATCACTCGTTTTCCATTTTAATTCTCCCTTTAACTGTGCATATGTATGTTTATATTGCTCCAACTTTTGCTCTAATGTAATCATAGTATTCACCCCTATTTCTAGTTCTTCTCTATCATTATACTTATATTCCATATTTAGGAATACTACAATTAATAATCACACCATAAAAATTATAAAATCCTCTTATCCTTCTTCATCAGCATCACGATGATAATCCCTAATCCTTCAAGAAGTTAAACAAAAAAGGTAGATAATAATTTATCTACCTTTTTTGTTTATATCATTTAACATTACACCTGTATTGCTTGTTATATGCAATTAAGACTAAAGAGCTTTAATAATACGTTCCATCGCCTTCATTTGTCCAATATGATCTGCTTCATGATAAAGCATCATACCGTAAAGCTCACCAACTGTTTCTAGTCCTAGGAACGGCTCTGGCAGTTTATTTTCAAATGCTTTTGCTGGCATTTCGTTAATACGTTTTTCTTGTTCTTTTAATTGGGCCATTAATACTTCTAATGACGGTCCTTCTGTTTTCCATTTAGATGGTCTTGATCCATATCCAAACATACCTAGATATTCCGTTGGTAATTGTTTGAATTCTTTTCCAAACATGAAAACTTCTGCTGCCGTTAATACATGACCGATATGCCAACGAATTGTATTGTTAAAACCCTCTGGCTGCGTATCCACAGTTTTATCATCTAGCGTCTCCATAAATTTAAGTAATGCCCCGCGCGTTATTTCAAATTGTTTTAGACCAATTATTCTATTCATTTTATCGTTCTCCTTCTTCATGTACATTTTATTATGAACTAAGAATGTTCAATTCATTAAAGTTTCACTTTGTTTAATCTATCAGAAACAATGAAGAAATACATCTAATATGCTTAGTAAAAATAATAAAAAGGTTCACCTCTCGTACATATAGAATTACTTATTACACAAATAGTTTAGTAAATAAAAGAGGAGTGTTAATTTCATGTTACATGTTTTAAAACAGCAATATAATCTTATTAGCTCTACAAGAGAAACTCTATTTTCGTTTTTGGAAGAAATCCCAGTAGAAAAATTACATAGCACAGTTCCTAATTTCGGGAGCGGTAGCATTATAAAGACTCATATTCATGTAGCCGATTGCTACCGATACTGGCTTGGATCATTCGCATTTAAACAAAAGCGAGTAGACTTTTCATTTGCTAGCGATTACGAAATTGAGCATGCAGATGTGAAAAAAGTTCGCGCTAGATTTAAGTTAGTAGATGAGACTGTACAACGTTTTTTAGATGAATACAATGACCGTTGGCTCGAAAATATTGCAAATGAAGTAAAGTGGCAAAAAGAGCCTTGGAGTACAACTCCGCTATGGCTTTTAACTCATACGGAAACTCATGAGTTTCATCATAAAGGACAAATTGTATCAATGGCTAGGCACCTTGGATATACTCCTCCTGATACAGACCTTAGTTAATACATTCGTGTTCATTTCAAAGCGGAATGAGCAGCAAGAATAATAGTATGATCAAAAAACTCGTTGATACATTTTGTTGTGTATAAAACTTTTATTATTTGTTTTAGGTATACCATACCATTATAAAATTCATGTAACATCGAATTAAGGTTCATATTTTTTATGTAACTCATTGAAGAAAGTTTAAGTATTTATACATTCAATTACTAACTAAAGGAGAAAATTATAATGAGATTAGAGAGCGAAAGAATTTATTTAAGGCCTCTTTGCCAGCTAGATGCTCCTATTATATTAGAAAGTACAATGGATGATGAAATAAGATATATGACTGGAACTAAGTCCACTTTTTCATTGGAGCAAATTACGAAACATATAGATCATATAAATAATGATTCAAGTCGCTATGATTTCGCTATTTGTTTACAAAGTACTGAAGAGATGATTGGAGAGTTGTCGATTTTAGATATCGATGAGGAGAACAAAAGAGCAGGATTCAGAATATCAATGCTTTCAATAGCATTAACAGGACAAGGTTATGGAACTGAAGCTATTAAAATAGTTTTAAGATTTGTTTTTGAACAACTATCATTAAATCGTTTACAGTTAGAAGTATTTAGCCATAATTTACGCGGAATTAAAGCTTATGAAAAAGTTGGTTTTGCAAAAGAAGGAACCTTACGTCAATCTTTATTTTATAACGATACATACTCAGATGAAATTATTATGGCCATACTTAAAAGCGATTATATAGAGAGACCTTTGTAAATGAATGTACTTAATCTATTAAACAATTTTAAAGAACCTTACCACAATAAAATGCAGTAAGGCTCTTTCATTTTTATATCAAATAACAGCTCTTAAAACATGTATAATCGTATCAATACCAAATAGTCTCCGCATAATTATATGCATCACTATTCGGAATTGCATGTTTCCCCTGTGCTTGTGCTTTTCTTGGATCTAAATCATATACCATTGGCGTATAGCATGATGTTTGCCCTTTATTTACAACACCATTTCCTCCAGCACTTCCGCAAGTGTATGCCTTTCCATCTGTTTTTCTAACAATCCTTGCATCAGCTTCATTATTATAAACTGCCAGGCGAGTTACAGTAACTTTTGCCCACGCTGTTTTACACGTCGTGCTAAATTTTAATTCCACATAAGAATTTGAATCAATCCACTTCTTTTCTTTCGTTACTGCTGATTGATCACAACTATTGTAATACGGACTTTTCCCATCATACGAATGGTCTTCTGCAAATGCTTTATCATTATTGGTCGTACTAAACACACTAGTTACGACGAGCAATGCCAGACAAAGACATGCGCTTACCTTTTTAATAAGTTTCACAGGATTCCACTCCTTTATTAATAACGTCCAGTTTTCCCGTAACCATTATTAATCGTCACTGCTTCGGCATCAGCTGTATAACCAAAATCAGCAGTTAAATCAAACACCATTCCTGTATAAGTGCTCGTTTGCCCCGTTTTAATTGCTCCATTACCACTATTAGAATCTACTGATTTTTGGAATACACCATTTTTATATTTATTAATAACAGCGTAAGCATATACTCCTCCAGAAACAGAAGGTGCTGGTTGATCTAAAACAAGCTTAGACCATGCCGCATGACATGTATTACTGTAACGTAAATACACTGTTCCTACTTTTTTACTACCTTCATAAACTGCTGTAGACTTTGCATTAAATCCATCTGCATCACATGTTGTACTTCCCCCGTATACTTTCGTTGTTGCTGGATTTTTTCCGTCATAATAGCTACTCAGATCAGTAGCTGCAAATGTACTTTCTTGAAAACTAAATAATACCCCTACACTCGCTACACTTAACACACATACTTTCATTAACTTTTTAAACATTGTAAATCTCCTCCCTCAAAATAAGTACGTTTACTAAAGACAATCTCCTCCCTATGTACGCCCCTCCTTTCATGCTGCCTAGAGGCATCTTACAGAAACGAATAAAAGTTGTAAATTCCCTTACGATTATTGGAATATACGAAGAAATTTACGTATCCGTCTAAGAAAAAAAGTTGAGAAATACACATTTTATAACATCCTTTATTTCAACTATAAAAGAACCGATACTTGTTACATGCAAGCATCGGTTCTTTTATACAAAATTGCCATTTTTTCTTTTATATAAAATAAATATTTCTCCACTTAATCTGTTGTAAAAAACTCCCTCGTTACATCAATAAATTGCTGCAGTGGTGCTGTCATCCATTTATCTTTATGCCAAGCAATTTGTGTATAAATTGGAGGTATTGTTTCGTTTAACATTAACTCCTTTAACGTCCCTTCCCGTATATCTTTTTCTACTACTATCGCTGGTAAAACGGCTATACCTAAATCTGCAATAACACATTGTTTAATTGCTTCCACACTAACAAACTCAATTTTATTTGCTGGATATAGATCTTCCCCGCGAAATAGCTCTTCAAATAAAGTTCTATATGAGCAGCCTAATTCTGTTAATAAAAGTGTTTCACTCTCTAAATCTTTTATAGAAACAGTAGTCTGTTCAAGTAAAATATGCCCTGGAGCAGCTACTACTTTTAATTCTTCTTTCATAAGTGGTTCCACATGTAAAACATCTTCTGTTTTACATTCGTCCAAAATAAATGCAAGATCTACTTTTCCCTCCATCAATTGTTCCTTCGCATCTTTATTGGAATGTGCTGGTTTAAATATAAGCTTTATTTTGGGGAATTGTATTTTAAACCTCTTTAATATAGAAGGCAGTCTGTATGTACATTGACTTTCTTGTGCACCAATTATTAACGTACCTGCTATTTCCTCATCATCTTTCACGGCCGTCTTTGCTTCGTTACTAAGTGCGATTATCTTGTCTGCATATAGTTGAAACTTTCTTCCTGCTTCAGTTAAGAAAAGACGTTTCCCTAATCTCTCAAATAGTGGTGTACCGAGCTCAGCCTCTAACGTTTTAATTTGTGCTGTAACGCTCGATTGAGCAAAGTTTAATTTCTTCGCAGTTTGTGTAAAGTTCAAAGTATCTGCTGCTACTTTAAATGTAATTAATTGTTTTATCTCCATTTATCATCCCTCTTTTTCAATCGATATTTCCGATTGATTTCATCGAAATAATCCTCTTTGTCTATTGATATTTATATTGTATGATAAAGAGCATCGACAAACAATAAAATGGAGGTATTCCATATGAAAGCACTTTGTTTCGAAACATTCGGAGATGCTGATGTACTTCAATATAAAGAAATCCCTGATCCAATCATTAATCCAAATGAAATTCTTATCCGCACGAAAGCAATCGGTCTAAATTTCGCAGATATTTATAGACGCCGTGGTGATTATCACCTCGCTGGTAACCCTCCTTATATATTAGGTTATGAAGGCGCTGGTATCGTTGAAGAAGTAGGTGCTAACGTTACTACTATCAATCCTGGAGACCGTATTGCATTTGCTGACGTTCCATTCGCAAATGCAGAATTAGTTGCCGTTCCAGCAGAAAAAGCAATCCCGCTTCCAGATTCAATTTCTTTTGAAACAGCCGCTTCTATCTTATTGCAAGGTCTAACGGCACATTATTTAACGAAAGATAGCTATCAAATAAAACAAGGTGATACAGCTTTAGTCCATGCTGCGGCTGGTGGCGTTGGTCAACTTCTTATTCAAATGATTAAACTACAGGGTGGAACAGTAATCGGTCTTACGTCATCAACCGAAAAAACCAAAGTAGCCACGTTAGTTGGGGCTGATCACGTATTTTTATATACTGAAAAATGGCATTCAAAAGTACTTGAAATAACAAACGGTACTGGAGTAAATGTTGTATATGAATCAGTAGGCTCTACACTTGAGGAAAGTTTTAACGCTACTAAAATCGGTGGTACTGTCGTATTTTACGGAATGGCCGGTGGTAATCCTGCGCCCATTGATCCACGTATGCTTATGGATACTTCGAAAACTTTAACTGGCGGAGACCTTTGGAACGTACTTACTACTTTTGAAGAACGTAAGCAGCGCTCTACTCAATTATTTGATTGGATCGCTACTGGAAAATTGAACATTGCAAGTCCTACTACATTCTCTTTACAAGACGGTGCCCGTGCACATGAATTATTAGAGAGCAGAAAAAGTACTGGGAAGATTTTATTGATCCCATAATTCATAAAATGAAAAGAAAGCTAGATTAAAATTTTGTGAAGACCTATAGTGAAAAAAATTGATAAATGAAAGGACATAACATATTTTATATAACTAATATGTTATGTCCTTACTTCTTCAAATAACGATCCCATGTATCACTCGAATAATTTTTGAGCTCTTTTCTCAATTAAAACTCCCTTTAATTGCATATGTTCTTTTATTTGTATATTGCTAGAAAATTATCATTTTTATTTATGAATAAGGCTACGTACCGATTTAAGCTAAAAACTAGATTTTGATCCTATAACAACAGTGGCATCTAATTCCTCATCTCTAGTCACTTTCGTGGTAAGCCCAGCACCAGCAAAGATTTCAAAAGTCTGAGTTGCCTGCATTTCACTCGTCTCTATTAAAAGATGCCCTCCCGATGCGAGCCAGAGAAATGCTTCTTTTGCTACTCTCCGCTGAATGTCGAGTCCATCCTCTCCTCCGTCTAGCGCCATTTTCGGTTCATGTAGACGGGCCTCCTGTGGAAGCAGCTTTATTGTCTCGGTAGGAACATAAGGTACGTTTGCAACTAGGGTATTCACATGGCCTTTAAGTGCGTGAGGCAAAGCTTTATACAAGTCACCTTCAAAAACATGGCCACCGAAATTTGTTACGTTGCGGCTAGCACATCGTACTGCGACAGGATCAATGTCAACAGAATACAATTCAATTCGTCCTAAAGCTGCCGCCAGAGCTACACCCACAGCACCTGAACCGCAACATAGATCAACGACGATATCACCAAAGCATAACAGAGCTTCTGCTTGGCGAACAAGAAACTCGGTACGTTGACGAGGTACGAAAACACCTCGGTCCACTTCTATCCGCAACCCACAAAATTCTGCGTATCCAACAACATATTCAAGTGGCAAACCATTGGCTCGCATTTCCACCATTCTCTTGAGCTCCTCTGGAGTTCGGGCTGCTGAAATAAGTAACCGGGTCTCTTCTTCTGCGAAAACACAACCCGCGCTCTGAAGTCTGTTAATTATACATTTTTCCGTTTTATTGTCCAAAAAGGAATTACATTCTTTTCCTATTTATCTCACCACTTTTTCTTATTTATAACCCTGTATTCGCTAAAAATTGGATGTATCCTTTTTAACAAAGTGGTCCTATTCAAAAAAATACGCCCTTATTCAATTAAATGACCCGATTGTTGAACAAAGAAACGTTCTACACAATAGAAAGTTTCATTATAATATCCCAATATAACCTTATAAATGATGCACTAAAAAATAAAAAGGAAGCTAGATTTTACTAACTTCCTTTTCTTATATCTATTTAAGATAGTATTATATTTCCACACTTTCTTTCCCTTTTGCAACATAACTCATATCTCCAACCGACTCCACTGTGTATGTTCCATCTTGATATACAATCTTCGTCACGCTAGCATTTTCCACTCCAAGTTTTGTTTTGCTACTGTCTAACATTTCTATTAAGGTAGTAATCAAAAGCCCATGAACGACAACTAAGACGTTACCGCCACCATTTCCAGCAGCTTCTTCACTAATTTTATCTATCTCTGTTTTTATACGAGTAGAAAACAATTCCCAATCTTCCGCCTGTTTTGTCGGATCTGCTACTCTAATAAGATTAATCACTTCTTGAATAGAAAGCTTCAAGAGTTCTTCTGGTGATGCAACGCCTGCAGCTTTTCCAACCACATCCCACATATTCTCAAGTTTTTCACCTTCAAAAATACCGAAATTTAATTCTCGCAAATCTTTTCTTTGCTCAAGTTTTAATTTTGATTGCTCACTATATTTTAATACTAAATTAGCAGTTTCAATTGCGCGGCCGCTATCACTACTATACGCATTCATAAAATGAATATCTTTTAATCCTGTTCCTAAATTTGTGGCAACTTCAACACCTCTTTCTACTAAAGGAGAATCTGCCCAACCTTGCGCGCGATGATTCGTATTTAATATTGTTTTACCGTGTCTTGTAACATATAACGTCACTACATTCTCATTGCTATGT
Source organism: Bacillus sp. GMa5/1 (assembly GCF_050172015.1). Lineage (NCBI taxonomy): Bacteria > Bacillati > Bacillota > Bacilli > Caryophanales > Bacillaceae > Bacillus > Bacillus sp. GMa5/1. Next base: position 9,449 of record NZ_JBNLYC010000092.1, read on the forward strand.
GTTTCTCGCTTATTCATTTCATTCTCTCCCTTTACGTTTCTATATCAATTTTACCACCTCAATTATTCATTGAGCAAAATATACGTCAGTAGATCCGCTTAATAAAAAAAGCTATCTTTCTGTATATCCATACAAAAAGATAGCATCTTTTATGATTACATTTCTTAACCGGTACTCCTATTCAGCAAAAGCACTCGAATATTGTACAATTCCTTCTACACCTCGAAGAGAATTTTCTGTTAATTCCATTATCATAAATACCTCTTCAGGCACTTCAAACGGTGCTTTTACATTCCACTCACTTGCTTTCTTAAAACCAAATTTCGGGTAGTACTCTGGATGTCCTAATACTACAACTGATCCGTATCCAAGTTGTTTCGCTTCTTCTAAAGCAGCCGTAATCAGTTTTCCACCAATTCCTTTCTTCTGATGGCCCCTAGCAGCTGAAACTGGTGCAAGTGCTAACGATTCTACAGAAGTTCCATCTTGTTCTATCGCAATTTTAGATAACATAATGTGACCGACTATTTCCTCATCTACTGCAACGATTGATAACTCTGGAATAAATGCGTCACACTCTCTAATACGTTTTACAAGTTCATGTTCCTTTGTATCACTAAACTCTTCATGTAAAAATGCTTCTTTTACAACTTCTTCTGTTTTTCTATAATCATTTTTTTGTTCTTGTCTAATCGTTACCATTTTAACTTATCCTCTATTCTTTCTTATTTCTTTTTGAATTTTACGAAGTGCTTTTTTCGATCCGCGCTCAATATCGTGTTGCATTTTCCTCTCTTTATAATCGACAAATAGTGTATTTAAATCGTATCCCTCTGGATATAACTCCTTCGCTGCTACCTCTAAAGTAATACGTTTTACATTTACTTCAACGAATTCACCGTTATAATATACAACGACGTTATAAGAATTATCTTTTTCCTTATAGATGATACCAAAATCATCATAATCTAATAAATTCACACGATCGCCGATTTTGTACTCATAATGAAATTCTCTTTTTTCTTGTACAAATTTCGGTTTTCTAATTTTACTTTCATTCACTTTTTCTAAAGCGTACTCTTTATTTCCCATGTACTCTTTCGCTCTTTTCAGCACATGTTCTTTTACGCTCATTTTATTCGCAATCCAAAGTGCATTACTTTCTCCTGATTTTCCGATAACTAATTTATAAAGCGGCTCTAGCGTTTCACTATTAAACTGCATCGCTGCATTCATAAAGTCATCGTGCATTTCTGAGAATCGTTTAATTTCTCCGTAATGCGTACTCGCAACGGTAATACATCCCGTAAGGTACAACTCTTCTAAAATAGATATTGCAAGTGCTGCACCTTCATTCGGTTCTGTACCGCTTCCTATTTCATCAAATAAAAGTAACGTATTATTATTTGACATCCTCATAATCTCAGAAAGATTTTTCATATGAGATGAAAATGTACTTAATGCGTTTTCGATACTTTGATTATCACCAATATCTACAAATACATTTTCAAAAATAGCGATTTCTGTACCTTTATCTCCTGCAATATGAAGACCTGACATTGTAGCTAATGTTAACAATCCAATCGTTTTTAACACAATTGTCTTTCCGCCCGCATTCGGCCCTGTAATAATTAAACTACGATACTCTTGACCAATTTTAAAATTTAAGGGTACAACTTGCCCTGTTAAAAGCGGATGCTTACAATTCACTAAATGAATGTAGCCATGATCATTTAACTTCGGTTCTATTCCATCAATCGATTTACTAAACTTCGCTTTTGCAAATACCATATCATACTGACTAATTAGCTCCATATTAATCTTTATACTATAAATGTTTTCTAACACCATTCCTGATAAAGTCGCTAAAATTTGATATTCTTCAACCGCTTCTTCTGCTTTCAAACCCGCTAGTTCCGCATTCAATTTCGTAACCGTATGCGGTTCTATAAATACAGTAGAACCTTTTGCCGAGGCTTCAATAATACTTCCAGCAACTTGGTTTTTATAGGAAGATTTAATTGGAATCGTATAACGGTCATCCTTTTTACTAATAAAGAATTCCTGAATGAATTTCTTATTTGCACTACTATTTAAAAACTTCGTTAAACGTTCTTTTATTTTCCCATCTACAGAATCGATATTATTTCGAATTCGTTTTAACTCTTTACTTGCAGCTGCATCAATACTATTTCCTTTAATTGAAAAGTTAATTTCCTCTTCAATACTTTTATATTCAGTCATTGAATTTGCATAAGAAGCTAATACTGGTGCAAAAAATTCTTTATCTAACATAAACTTTTTAATCTTTCTACATCCGCGTAAAAAGTCTGAAACACTGACTAATTCTTCTGGATCTAAAATCATCCCTTTTTCTAATTTTTGAATTGTACTAGCAATATTAGAAATGCCGAAGAAAGGAACATGCCCTTCTGCATCTAATATAGCTCGTGCTTCTGTCGTTTCATTCAACCGATTTCTCACTACTTTTATACTCGTACTCGGCTCTAATTTGTTTAATAATTCCTTACCTAATCCACTTACACAATAAGATTTCACTATATCCTTTAATTCGTTATATTGTAGCTTTTCAAAAGTCATCGTATTCATTTTGTTTCTCCTCACTATGATTGATTTTTATCATAAATGAAGATACCTACTCATTAGATTCCAATGAGTCATATATAAAATTCCATAATTATACAATAAAAATATATACAAAAAAGCTGCGGGGATACCGCAGCTTTTACATTTACAAGGCATTTGTAATAACATATGAGGAAATAAGCCATAAAAAATAGATGGCAGTCCCTTATTACACGCTTTATAAAGTATTGTAGGTATCTTCATAGGTTTTGAAATAAATGCATGACAAAATTAGGGGTATGATGTACATAAAAATCCCCTGGTCTTATCCGATTTATTTCATTAAATTTTTCCTATTTAATACCTACCGCACTCACAAAAAGCACCTCTCATTAATTTATATTATAGTCATTGAAATCTAATTTATTGAAATCATCATACTATATGTTACGTGAGAAGTAAAGGTGTCATACTTTTATAACTATACAGAATGTAAAAAGGAAGAGGAAAACTTATATTTCAGTCTACCTCTTCTTTTTCATCACCAAATTACTGCTGAACATATATGGAAACTGATCCTCCACTTACTTGGAATTGTCCCCAACCATCCTTATTAATTGTTACAGTATTTGTTTGATTACCCGTAATATCGTACCATACTTCACCTGCGTTATTCTTCCCAACATCCATCCACTTTGACCCTCCTGGTCCATCAGAGATTAATGTTGCTAAACCAGAATTAGCATGTACACTATCACCTTCTCTTGTCCAGCCAATCACATCTGGATGATCAAAATAATCACGCTGCGTACCATATGCAAAGTTTTTTCGTGCCGTCAAAATCGGATCAATTTTATCCTTTAACGCTGGAATTTCATAGTTACTATTTCCTTTTGTACCATAGTAATCACCATAGAAAACAGAAGGATACCCCTCTGCACGCGTTAAAATAAATGCATATGCCAGCGGCTTGAACCAAGGGCTCACTACAGATTCCAATGACTGACCAGGCTGTGAATCATGATTTTCAACTAGAGTAACCGCAAGTGTAGGATGATTCGCAACTACCGTTCCTTTTAAAATGTTTCTCATATCATAATTTCCATTTCCTGTTGAAGCATAATGAAAATTATAATGAAGTGGTGCATCGAACACAGATTGATTATAATTAACCTTCGCTAAATAATTATTTAAAGTCTGGATATCATTTTGCCAATATTCAGCTACTGTAAACATTTCTTTCCCTGTTTGCTGTCTAACGTGATTTACCCAATCGCGCAAGTATTCATGATCAATATGTTTAACAGCATCTAAACGAAAACCATCTAAATTTAATTCATTCGCATACCACGTTCCCCATTTTTTCATTTCATTCGCAACATCTGGATGATCAAAATCAAGATCCGCATACATCAAATAATCATAATTCCCATTCTCGCTAGACACTTCCCAGTCCCATGCTTTACCTATGCCCCTAAATTTATAAATTCGGTTTAATTTCCTTCCTTCATCCCAATCCGTTCCATCAAAATGATACCATTTCCATTTGAAGTTAGAATAAGAATCTCCACGCCCTGGAAAGTTAAATCCCGTCCACGCACTAATTTCATAATCACCTGATACTTCAATATTCCGATTGCTCGGGTCTACCTCAACTGCTGTGACAGTTTCTGTATAATCAGCCCCACCTTTATGATTCATAACTACATCACCGTATACATTGATGTTTTTCTTATGTAAAGCGTCAATTGCAGACTTCAATTGTGCTTTCGTCCCATATTTCGTCCGCACTGTTCCCTTTTGATTGAATTCCCCCAAATCATATAAATCATATGCTCCATATCCTACGTCATTTTGCGTAGTTCCTTTATATGCAGGTGGTATCCAAACAGATGTAATTCCTTTTTGCGCTAAATTTTCAGCATCAGTACGCAAACGATTCCAATGATCTCCATCATTCGGAGCATACCACTCAAAATACTGCATTAACGTTCCATTGTTAACTGTATCTGCATATGCTTTACTCCCCTCATATATACTAGGTAAAAACATAACAACTGACAATCCGACTATTGTTATTCTTTTAAACATCTGTACACCATCCCCTTCCAAGAAAGCGTTTGCATAGTTTATCAGAATTATTATAATATTCGTCCCACCGTTAGTAAAGTAGCAATCTCTCACTCTCTCATATTATTTTTAATCTAATTTCAAATATTCAACGTAGTTTTAATTTCACATCCTATTCAAGATTGTTTACAATTTACCTATAAAAGCATAACGGAGGGATTTCGATGACAGACTTTCAAAAACAATTTTTCGCACGATTACATATAGAAGAAAAAGACACAGTTTCATTTGAAGATTTATCTAACATTATGTACGCAATGGCACAAACTGTTCCTTTTGAAAACTTAAATATTCTCGAAAAGAATTTTAAAGAAATATCAAAAGAAAATTTGAAAGAGAAAATTTTAGTAAATAACCGTGGCGGTCTTTGTTATGAACTCAACCCTACTATGTATTACTTCCTGAAAGATTCTGGATTCGATGTTCATCTCGTTTCAGGAACAGTTTATAACGCTGCAAACTCCATATGGGCTGTTGATTCTGGCCATATCGCAACCGTTTTAACACATCATAATGAACTTTATTTAATTGAAGTAGGATTCGGATCATACTTACCTCTTGCCCCTGTCCCTTTCTCAGGTGAAGTCATTCACTCTATTACAGGAGATTATCGTATTCGTAAAGAAATGACCGAAAAGGGAAACTACATTTTAGAGATGCGGAAAAACAATGAGTTCTTGGATCAATCTTCTGCTGATGATTGGACGTTAGGCTATGCATTTTATATAGAAGAAGTGGATGAAGAAAAAGCAAATACAGCACAAAAAATTATCGTTGAACATGAAGGATCACCCTTTAATAAAGTACCTCTTATTGTAAAACTAACTGAAGATGGGCATGCCTCTTTAACGAAAGATAGCCTTACAGTAGCAAAAAATGGTAAAAAAAACGAAAGAAACCGTTACAGACATGCAATATACAAACCTTTTACATTCAAAATTCGGAATTACACTATAAGTAAGTAAGCCTTGTTATTTTAGCAGGGCTTTTCAATTTTCAGCAGGGATTTTTTGCAATTTGTTGTATTTCATAGTTATATAGAAATATAACTACATGTTTAGAAAGGAAATGATTATGACAGAACTTAAAGATCGATTACAAGTAGCTGATATAGAAAAATGGGATTTAACAGACATTTACCATACAATTGAAGATTGGGAAAGTGATTTTCATAAAATTGAAGTATTAACGAAGGAATTACACGAGTTTAATGGAAATATTCACGATGGCAATAGTTTATTAGCTTATTTAACGAAGAGTGAAGAAGTTTCTAGCATAATATCTTTAATGTTCGCTTATGCACGATTACAATCTGACCTTGATACACGCGATACTGACGCGCAATCTCTTGTCGATAAAGTATCACAATTACACGTGAAAGTAAGTGCAGCGAAATCTTTCTTTTCCCCCTTCTTACTTAGCATAGACGAAAACACATTACATTCTTACATAGAAGAAACAGAAGGCTTACAATATTATAAAGAAGACTTATTTGAATTATACCGTTATAAAAAACACGTATTAAATAAGGACCAAGAAGAAATTTTATCACAAATGGGTGAAGCTCTTTCTTCTCCACAGCACACATTTGGTATGTTAAATAATGCAGATATATTATTTGGTGAAGTGACGACTGACGATGGAGAGAAAGTGAACTTAACACGCGGAATGTATGCAAAGTTAATAGAAGATACGAATCGTGAAAAGCGTAAAGAAGCTTATAAAGCATATTACAAACCATATGTTCAGTTAAAGAATTCCATCGCATCTACTTTATCCGCTGCTATTAAAAATAATGTTACTGTTTCGAAATTAAGAAACTATCCATCAGCGCTAGAGAAATCATTATTTGGCGATATGGTTCCGAAAGAAGTATATGAAAACCTAATTGATACAACGAAAAAAAACATTCAAACATTACATACATACAATGAAATTCGAAAAGAAAAATTAAACGTAGATGAACTAAGACAATACGACTTAGGCGTCGATTTAGTAGAAGGTGTAAAACAAGACATCCCATATAGTGAAGCATTTGACATTATGATTGCATCACTAGCTCCTTTAGGAGAAGAATATATTGAGACATTAAAAAGTTTTAAAGATAAAAGATATATAGACGTAAGAGAAACACCAGGGAAACGTTCTGGTGCTTATAACTTCGGTGTATACGGCGTTCATCCTTTCATTCTTTTAAATCATCACGATGATTTAAACAGCCTGTTCACTCTTACTCATGAATGCGGTCACGGTATGCATACGCACTATTCACATGGATACCAACCAAGAATTTCTGCACATTATTCTATCTTTGTCGCAGAAGTCGCTTCTACAGTAAATGAAGTGTTATTAATTCACTATTTATTAAAAGAAGCAAAAGATACGAACGTGCGTAACCATTTAGTTAACCATTTTATTGAGAAATTTAAAGGTACTTTCTTTACACAAATTATGTTTGCAGAATTTGAAAAAATCACACATGAAATGGCTGAACAAGGTAAACCATTACATGCACAAGTCTTCAGTGAAATTTATGAAAAGCTATTTAAAGAATATAACGGTGATTCACTTGTATTTGATGAAGAAGTAAAATACGGATGGGCTAGAATCCCTCATTTCTATCGCCCGTTTTACGTATACAAATATGCAACTGGATTCGCATCTGCCATTCAAATCGCTGATAAACTATTAAGCGGTGATCCGAATGCTCAGAAAAATTATATTGAATTCCTTAAAGGCGGAAGTTCAGACTACCCATTAAACTTATTGAAAAAAGCTGGCGTCGATTTAACAACGCCAGAACCGATTGAAAGTGCATTGAAACAATTCACTCAACTTGTTGAGGAGTTTTCAGCTCTATAAAAAAGAGCCTCTCGCTAGAGGCTCTTTTTTATATTCCCTTTCCTTCTATTAAATCATTCGCCATTTTCCTAAATTCTTGATTAAATGCATCATTCATACCATTTTGGACGTTAGAAAATAATATGACAAACATTCGTTTATCCCAGTTAAAATTATTAAAAGTGTTCCAGCCAGCTAATACACCGTGGTTATGATAATAATCTGGGTAAATATAGAAACTAAATCCATATTTTCTTGCAGGTGATGCAGAAAACATATCTGATACACTTTGTTTAGAAAGTAGTTTACCATCCATAATAGCTTCATCTAACTTTTTCATATCTTCAACAGTCGTATACATTTCACCACAACCATACAGCCAGTTCATTTTTAAGCGAGGTGTGGCTATTAACTTATTATCTTTTTTCGTATACCCTTCTGCTAAGAAAATATCTTCTGGGAGTGTTGCGCCCATTCCAGATTCATGCATTTCAACAGGATTCAAAATATTTTCTTTCACATATTCAGCAAGTGGTTTATTTGATATTTTTTCTACAATATATGCAAGCACCATATAATTATAATCTGTATATTTCCATCCTGTCCCTGCTGGAAATTGTAACGTTTGTGCCCCAATCCACGTTACTAATTTTAACCGTGATGCTGCGTCAACACTACCTTGTCCCTGTTCTGGTAATCCAGACGTATGTGTTAACAAGTTTCGTAACGTAATGTTTTTATCTGCTGGAAACGATTGGATATATTTATTTACATTGTCTTCAATGTTCAACTTCCCTTTTTCTTTTAGTTGCATAATAGATATTGCAACAACTGTTTTCGTAATAGAGCCAATGCGATATTTCGTTCTTGGCGTTGTTAGTACTTGATCTTTCACATTCGCATAACCGTAGCCTTTTCGTAAAATGACATGACCTTTACTTGCTACAAGAACACTCCCATTAAATCCTTTATCTTTTAAGTACTGATCTAGTTTTCCAGCTGCAATTTCATAACGCTTTTTCTCATTCGCATCAATTTCCTGCTTAACATCTTTTTGCTTACTATTTACATTAGAAAATGCCTTTGCATCATATTTTTTTCCTTTATTTGCATGTATTAGTGTAACAACACTTCCACAAAAAACAGCAAAAATAAAG
>NZ_JBNLYC010000093.1:0-18048 GCF_050172015.1 Bacillus sp. GMa5/1
TGTCTATCTTTTTATCTTTATCCTCATAACACATCATCTGTTATATAATGAATTTATGGAATTTACAGAAAAAGGAGTCTTTTCATGTTACAACAACTATTCAATTCACCTATTCTATCCGTTCAAGCCTTGCACCCAGGTTATGAAGATCATGCAAGTGATGTTTTTCTCGTTCAAACAGAAGATACAGAAGTTATCGTTCGTGCTTCTAAAATGAATGAAGAACCAAATAATGATTTTTGGTGGGGATGTAAAAATCTATTTGGAATTGATCCAAGGAACGTCCATCATTTAGAAACTGTACATACATTGCTGCAAGAACATACGAATCTTCCTATCCCAACAATATTAGAAAAACATGTTTTAAATAGCCGTGAATTTGTGGTGGTCGAAAAGTTAGTAGGTAACACAGTTCAATCTTTTATCGAGCAACCAGATTCTATTTTATTCAGCCTAGGAAAAGGACTTGCAGAAATACATAAATTTAAAGCCGATTTCATAGGAAATCCGTCAGGCACGTTCCAAGTTCCACTAGATGAATTCCAATCACATATTTTAAACGTGAGTAAAGAGCTTGTGAATATGTTTTATTCCGATGATGAAAGCATAAAAAATGCATTCCCTACCTTTGAATCACAACTTTCTTCCCTGTCCGTACCAAAGGAATCTACACTCGTCTTAATTGATATGGATCCTACTCAATTTTTATCTGACGGTACAACTATTACGGGTTTAGTAGATAGTGAAGCTTACGCTGTTGCTCCGCGAGAACTTGATTTTATCGGACTAGAATATGTACTTACCGAAAAAGAAGCACATGCCTTTAAAAGTGGTTACGAAACAATTATGTCTATTCCTCACTTAGAAGAATATAGACAGCCTTATCGTTATTTATACCGACTGTTATCTGTGCAAGGTAATGTGGAATTAAAAAAATGGTTAAGTCACCCATCCTATTTTTAAATACGAATGAGAGGGAATATACAATGGATATTCAGAAAAAGCGTTCTGTAACAGAAAGTGAAATACAGCAAATGAAGGATTTGGCTTATATTTGTGGGCAACAAGACAATCTTGATTACTCTTCAGATTTACATATCAACTTTTTAAAAAATCGAAATGAAGATTATATAAACGATTTTCTTCTTTATAACGGTACTCAATTAATTGGCGCTTTAAATATGTATGATTTCGAAAGACCAACAAAGCTTGAACTAATAGGCTTTGTACATCCTCATTTTAGAAAACAACGTTTCGGAACTATCCTTTTACAAACTGCAATGAAAGAAATACAAAATAGAGAGACAGATGAAGCTCTTCTTATTATTAATGGGGATTCTATTTCTGGGAATGAATTTGTAAAACATATGAAGTTACCATATTTATATAGTGAATATAGTATGGAGTGCAAAACAAACGAAATTCAAAAAACAACAGATAATAATATACAGCTTACTCTTGCACCTTCAGAATCACTTCTTGATCTTATTAAAATTTCTAGTAAAGCTTTTGGTGATTCAGTAGAAAATACGACTACATGGTTACAAAAAATGATGAATTCATCTTCCCATCAAGTTTACAGTGCCCTTATTGCTGGAAAAGTGATAGGAACAATTACAGTTTCTAAACAAGAGCAATCTACTACACTATCAGGATTCGCCGTTCATCCTTCTTATCAAGGTAAAGGATACGGAAAAGATATTCTTTGTAATATAGTACATACCCTTATTACAGAAGGAGTTTCAACAATTGAATTAGACGTCGAAACGAAAAATATCCACGCTTTAAAACTATATACACAATGTGGTTTTGAAATTAAAACGAGGCATGACTATTATAATTTAATGAATTTTTAGGTGAATACATATGTTAACAAAACAATTTATTCTAATTATGATATTTTAGCAGACATCTATAATAAACATTGGGGACATTTTGTTGAATACTCCCATCCAGCCTCGTTTTACAAGATGCTCTTCCCTACTCTCGTATATTAGATCTTTGTTGCGGGACTGGTCATCTCTGCCGGTGATAGTTTAATTTAGTTGAACTAAAAAGTGTGTTTCACAAAGTTTACTCCGTATTACATAACGAGGGTATATTCGCATTTGATATGAATAAAAAAATAAAAAAACTGAATCGAAATGATTCAGTTTTTTCTTAATATATTTACAACTGCAGTTGTTTCGTCATTTTCTTTATAGACACGCGGAATTCTTCTATCTAGCATACATGTAACTTCATAGTTTATTGTACCTAACATATCCGCTATTTCTTCTACTGCGATATTTTCTTCACCTTGTTTACCGTAGAATACTACTTCGTCTCCTACTTGTACTGGCATCGCTTTTGAAACATCCAACATTAACTGATCCATACAAACACGGCCAATAACAGGTACTCGAACCCCGTTAATTAACGCATAGCCTTTATTAGATAATTGACGATTATAACCATCAGCATAACCAATTGGTACAGTCGCAATCCATTCTTCACCAGTTGTTACATACGTATTCCCATAACTTACACCACGATTCTTCTTCGCATGTTTAATATGAGCTACTTTTGATTTTAACGACAACGCAGGCTGTAAAGAAACGACTGAATGATCCACTTCTTTTGATGGATACATACCGTACACTCCTATTCCAACGCGTACCATATTTTGAAATGTGTTACTTAATTCCATTGATCCCGCACTATTTGAACTATGAATATATGGTATTTGAATTCCTAATTCTTTCGCTGTATTAACAGCTTTTTCAAATAAACTTGTTTGCATATTCGTATATGATTTATCGATTTCATCTGCCGTAGAGTAATGCGTAAACATCCCTACTACCTCTACATACTCCATACGGTTTAATTCTTCTAAAAATGGTTTAACTTCTTCTTCTTGTAAACCGATACGACTCATTCCTGTATCAATTTTCACTTGAATTTGTACTTTCTTTTGAAGACGGTTTGCAATTTCATTTATACCATGTAAATCTTCTACTCTATAAACAGTCATCATAACGTCATATTGAATTACATCTTCTACAGCCGCTACTGGTGTGTATCCTAAAATTAAAATTGGTACAGTAATTCCTGCTTCTCTTAATTCTATTGCTTCATCTACAAATGCAACTGCAAGTTGATGTATTCCCGCTTCAATTGCAGCTTTGGCAACTTCAACTGCCCCATGGCCATACCCATTCGCTTTTACAGCAGCCATCATCTTAATTTCTTCATCATTTACATGTTTTTTAAATTCTTTTACATTATGTTTTACAGCATTTAAGTCAATTTCTACAATTGTATCTCTTCCATATTTCAAACTCATTGGTCTAACTCCTAACTCAATAATTGCATTCCATTCTATTTCACGTTTCATATGACCTTTTACAATATAATACTTTTCATTATGCTAGTCAAACTACTAGAATTTTCGGAATTTTGAGTATGATATAATATCCTCAAGAAACTATTATATACGGAGACGAGGAGAATTACAATGTTTGTTCAATCTGCATTGCATCAACTAAAAGTTGCTATTGATACTTCTATTTATATGCTTAACCAATATAGTGAAAACGATTTAAAAATACAACCGATTCACTCAAAACGATCATTATTTGAAATGTGTGCACATCTTTCTCTTATTTGTCATGCTGATTTACTCATTTTAAATGGTATTTCAGAAAAAAAATTACATACCTTTTATATAGAACATACACCCGTAACAGTTGCTCACATGCAACAAACGATGATTGAAGGATACAACCTTCTCTCTAAAACATTTCTTTCCTACTCCCAAATAGAATTAGCAAAAGTTATGACTGCCTATTGGGGGATTTCTTATTCGCGCTTTGAATGGTTACTTGAAATCGTTGCACACTTTTATCATCATCGTGGACAAATTCATATTTTATTATGCGAGCATATGAAAGATCCTCGCATTCCTTTATTTGAGTGATTTTCCACTCATTCATTAATTAGCTACAAAACCAATAAAAAGTATCATTCCTAATAAAATAAATGTTTGAGCATAACCTCCTATTTTCATAAGATAAATAGAAATGATAGGTCCTATACTAGTACCTAAAAATAAAATAAAAGTATATTCCCCTTGCTTTCCCTCCTAATTGACCTCCAAGAGAAACTAAAGACGGAACGGATATAGCAATACCTATTACAAAACAGACACTCATCATTACAAGTAGAGATAGATCCGAAACAAAGCCCATTGAACTTAGACTAAAAATAACAATCAACAATCCTCCTTGAAGAACTTTCCTTACTTCAAACCTCTTTGTTAAAAGACCTGCAAGTGGTGACAGCAACATACCAAACAGCCCTGCTAAGCGAAAATAAAGGATTTGTTCTGCAGTTAAATTGTAAGTAGGAGAGCTCAAATAATTCCCTAAAACAGTATACATATTAACAAAAGCCATTATTAAAACAGGATTTTTCACACTGACTAACTATTAGTTTTAAATAATTCGCAACTTCTTTAAGGCATAAGAAATTCCGCCTTCACTCGCCTTCGTTGTAACGAAATCAGCCCTTCTCTTCAACTCCTCTCCACCATTTCCCATCGCAACTCCTAATCCTACATACTGCAACATCTCAATATCATTTCCACCATCGCCAAAAGCAATGGCTTCTAATTTACTAATGTTTAAATGTTCCAATACTTTTTGAATTGCAGTTAGCTTCGATACTTTACTATCTTCCAATACATTTATAACGTAACCATGAAAACGCTCAAACGTAAGTGCTGGATATCTTTCAATGAATTTTTGAGCTTCTGTATCATCAGCATACAGACATATGCAATACATCTCATCTGATAAGTTTCTAACTTTGTCAGGATACCGCTCTAAATTTAAAGTTTCATTTAACGCTCGCATGACACGTTCATCTTTGGAAGCAATATTATTCATTGCAAATTCTTCTGTAAAGTAAGAAACACTGTGACCATGTAATTCAGCAAAATTTGAAATATCATGAACGATTTCGCTTGAAAGTACTGATTTATGTATAACTTCTTTCCCACATTTTATATGTGCACCATTTGCTGAAATAAACGTATTTATACCTAGTTCCTTAAATTGTGAGCATAAACTATACGGTCTTCCAGTTGTAACAACTACGTGAATTCCTTTATCTATTAACCTTCGTATCGCTTCTTTTGTACTTTCGTGCATGCTTCTATCAATCTCACTTAATAACGTACCGTCAACATCGAAAAATACAACTTTGTACATAAGTCTTTACATCCCGTCCAAATGATTCGTATCATTAATGAAATGCACCGTTTTTTGTTCACCCTCAATTTCAATTAAACTTATTCCCGTATCTCCCATTTTGAAATAGTAGTCCATTGAAATTGGCATTTTGAAAAATGCACGTAATAGACTATTAATTACGCCTCCATGGGCAACAATTGCAATTCGATCATATGTATTCTCTATCATAATTTTAGAAAAGATTCCTTCTATTCTTATTCGAAACTCAATAAATGATTCTCCGTTTTCAAAACGGTCATGAAGAAACTTTGGCTCTGGATATTTCTTTGCTTCTTCAAATGATAAGCCTGCTTGCACTCCATTATTAAACTCCATTAATTCCTCTTCTAATTGAATTGGACAACCAATTGCTTCTGCTAATGTTTCACCCGTTTCGCGAGCGCGTTTTAATGTGCTTGCCCAAATGAAATCTGGCGCAAAATCTTTTTTCACTTTCTGTACAAGTCTTTGTACTTGTTGTCTCCCTTTGTCAGTTAACTCAAAATCAGCTCGACCTTCATGCACATGTAAAATATCAGCTTCTGATTCTCCGTGGCGTATTAGTAGTATTTGCATGTTTCTCTCTCCCTTTATTTAACATTCATAAAATTCCATTATATCACTTTTTAAGATTCGAAAATAAAAAAGGAACGGTCTCCCGTCCCTCATCCATTCACTTTTTCCGCATCATTCCAATAATATTTACTAAACGCTTCTGTTAACACATCAATTGTGTTATATAATTCATCTAACGTATTATCAACACCACCAACTTCAATTAACATCGCATTTTTCGATAAATCTTGATTATAAACGCCATTTCCATCTTTTTTATACTTTGGAAAAATCCCTCTACTTAATCCGTAGTAGTTTTCATCTAAATAACTATTGATGGCTCTTGCAATTTTTTCATTTTCAGCACGGCCTTCATTTTCCATCCCAATTATAAAATATAATCTTGCATACGATTTTCCGTTAATTACTTTTGTTGTTACTTTCTTACGCTGATCGTCACGGTGTATATCAATCGGAAACGCAATTTTATTATTTTGTGCTAATGCTTCTTTTACATATTCATGAGACGCTTTATATGACTGATACCATACCCACTTTTTACTCGCTAATAAATCACCCATATTCGTTTTATCATGAACTACCGGAATTCCTTGTCCTTCAAGTTGCTCTTTCATACGTTTCCCTAGTAAAGACACATTTACATCTGGGCTAGATGGATCAGTTGCCCCTGGTAATAATGGAAAGAAGGATTCCCAGCTATGTGTATGATAAATATATACTGCACTTTCACCTTTTTTCGCTCCGTTCTTTTTCTGAACCGGATTATTCTTTTCCGCTTCTGTAACTTTATCTTTTGCTATTTCCCGTTCTTTCGTTACTTCTTCAATCGGTACACTAGATTCATTTGGGATATTCGTCAAGTTTGTCCCTTCCCCAGCTACGATAATATTAGAATAATACTTTGACATACCAGGTACTTCTTTACCGACGAATGTTCTTAAATCTTTAATTTTCAAATCTGTCGCAATAGAGAACATTAAATTTCCAACTGACTCTCTTTTATTCTTCTTAAAATAATCAAATCCGTAATAGCGATTCTCACTTTCTATCATTTGAACAAAACCTTGCATCGATACTTTTCCAAACCATTGATTTGCATAATTTGATTTCATTGTATGTAAAAATGACGTCAAAATCGACGCTATCATAATTACTATTAGCGCATATAAAAGGAGTAACGAAATCAGTTTCTTCCCATGTATTCGAGTTGCATACTTTTTCACTGCATCACCTTCTTTATACATGGATATGTACAAGCTTTTCGGAATATACGCAAAAAAAAGAGAAATGGTATCCCATTTCTCTTCCTCACTTTTATTGTTCTTTTCCTGTATCATTTGAAGGTAGTTTCTTCACTTGTTTTTCTTTAAATATTTCTCCAATTGCCCCGAGAGTACCAAGTGTTTCAATTGCATTAGACGGAATAAAGACTTTATTTGCTGGTCCTTTTGCAACTTCAGCTAATGATTCAAATGATTTGTAAGCAAGTATACGCTCATCCAAATTCGCTTCACGAAGCAATTCAATACGATTTTGTTCTGCTTTTGCGATTTCTTCAATTGCCCTTGCTTCCCCTTGCGCTTCTAATTCTTTTGCTTCTTTTATACCTTCAGCTTCGCGAATACGCGCTTCTTTATCCCCTTCAGCCATCAAGATTTTACTTTGCTTTTCCCCTTCAGCACGAAGGACTTTATCTTGTTTTGCTGCTTCAGCTTCTAAAATAATCGCACGTTTATTACGCTCAGCCTTCATTTGTTTTTCCATTGATGCTTGCACATCTTTTGGCGGGTTAATATCAACAACTTCGACACGTTCAATACGTACGCCCCATTTTTCTGTTGCTTCATCAAGCGCTAAGCGGATCTCTGTTGAAATTTTTTCACGACCAGATAACGTTTCATCCAGTTCCATTTTACCGATAATTTGACGCATCGTTGCTGAAGTAATATTACGAACACCATATTCATAGTTTGAAATACCATATGTCGCAAGTTCTGGTTCAACAATTTGATAGAAAATAATAGTATCAATTTCTACTTGAACATTATCTTTCGTAATTACCTTTTGCGGTGGTACATTCGTTTGTTGAATACGTAAGTCATGATATACACGAACACGATCTACAATTGGTATTAAAATATTTAACCCTGGGTGCATGATACGTTGAAACTTACCAAATCTTTCAACAACCCCAACTTTTTGCTGAGGAATAATTTTAATTGTTAATGCGATAAATGTAACTACAATTAGTGCGAATATAATCGTTAACGTTAATGCTACCATATTTATTCACTCTCCTTTTTCACTTGTAATATAGTACTATGCCTCTTTATAACAACGACTTTTTCTCCAGCATCAATTGAAGAATCTGCAATAGCTGTCCAAGTATCTCCATCCACTTTCACAATACCATTCGCTTCATTTGTAATCGCTTGCATAACAATCCCTTTTTTACCAACAAGCATATCTACTGTATCAGTAAAACCTTTTGCTTCTCGAAAGTTTTTTGAAATTCTTTTCGTAAAGAATGTCAAAGTTAAACTTACAATTGCACCAACAGTAACTTGTAACAGTAGTGCATCAGGAGCAAACAAAGCAATAAGACCTCCGACAACAGCTCCAATTCCAAGCCAAAGCATGTAAAATGTAATCGACAACATTTCTGCGATAAATAAAATACCAGCTATTATAAACCAAATTACCCAAGCAGCCATATGCAACCCTCACTTTCTTTCTCATTTTCTATATGTATATGAAGAAAAGAATGGTTTATCCGCCCTTTCTTACACTTGGGCGTTTGCTACAAGCTATTGTACATACTCACTGTTACAATGATCATTAATATAATACTATATCAATATATTCTTCATTATACATGAAAATCCCTTTCAAAAAGTGACAAAAAATTAAATTCTTTAAAAATTTTAATTTTTAAATTACAATTATTCTAATTACTAAATACTATTTTTTATAGAGGTGATAATCTTATTGAGAAACCTGTCACTAATCTACTATTTAGGTTCCAAAATATGCATTACTCTCGCTGACATCGTATATGTAATGATTATTACAACTCATATTTATATAGCAACTAAATCAGCTACTATTACTGCTCTTTTTCCATTATTACAAGTTATCACAAATCTAATTGCTAACATCTCTGCACCACTTATAATAAATCGTTTTCCATCTTATACGCTGTTATATACGCTCCAATGGCTGAAAACAGTCTTTTTACTATTATTAATGATTTTGTTCCCGGTCTTATCCACAAACATTATAGCTCTATTAACTTTTATTTTTGTCATTTCATTATGTAGTGGGTGGAGTGCTCCGTTATTATACGGTATTCTCCCGCGCCTTACACCGAAAGAAAAATTAGTAAAAGTAAATAGTATCTTTTCCTTTTCAACACAAATTGTGCAAGCCGTTGCTTATTCATTTACGAGTATTGTCGTTCTTCTCATTGGCGCTACTTCTACACTCATGATTAATAACATTTTAATGATTTTCGGATGCATTGCATTACATTTTTCATTACGTTCCATACATACTGAAAGAATAGCAGATTCTCCCTCTTCCAAAAGTACTGTTTTATTGGAAGGTTGGAAACTCCTATTTCAAAATCCTTCTCTCCGTACCGTTACATATATGGACTTAATCGAAACTTTCGCAGGGACAATATGGATTGGCGCTATTACGATGGCATACGTTACGACTATCCTTCATAAAGGCGAAGAATGGTGGGGATATATTAATACAAGTTATTATGTTGGCACGTTAATCGGTGGTCTATTAGCATGGAAAATGAGTTCCTATATTCAAAACAATTTAATACGATCTATGTCGATTGGCTCTCTTATATTTAGCATTCTTACATTTTTATATGGTATGACGAGCAGCGGATTTATTGCGCTTTTTCTATGTGTTCTAATGGGACCATGTTATCAAATTAGAGATATTTCCCAAGCGACTGTTTTACAATCAAGTGTCGCCCCTGCTTTATTATCCAAAATGTATACAGCACATGGTGCACTTCTTTCAACAGCCTCTGGACTATCTATGCTTAGCATTGGCATTATTACTGATATGTTCGGTGTTCGTACAATTTATATCATCGCTTCTATTCTTATTTTATGTTCCGCTTGTTTATCTTTTAGTTTATTAAAATATCATAAGACAGAGCAGAACGATATTTCAATTTAATCACTAAAACAAAGAGGACAGGGATTCCTGTCCTCTTTGTTTATTCTATTCATGATAAGTTGGGGATTTTTCTATGCTTTGTCGCTTGTTCAAAAGCATAAGCTAATTTAATTAATATCCCTTCACTAAAGGCAGTGCTTGCAATGGTAATTCCAAAAGGCCTCCCGCTTTCCATATACCCTGCTGGTATTGCTATAGACGGATAACCCGCTTTTGCACATATAGTAGAACCTATATAGGAAGGAAACAGTATCGCATCAAGATTATATTTTTCCAATGCAAAATCAATGCCTTGTTCTTGAGAAAAATATATATCTTCTAATCTCGCATTTAAATATTCTGGATTTCGTAACATATTAGGAAAATCTTTTCTTCCCTCTAACTTAGTTTGTCCATATTTTAAAGCTCTTTCTGCTATGTTTTTATTAAACTCCATTAACTCCGAAATAGAATGTACCGGGATAGTAGAAGGTAATTTAGAAAGATAGTTATCTAAACTATGCTTCAGCTCATAAAGCGGAACTCCCCAGCTCCATTCTCTATGAAAAGAAGGAATATCAATATTTTCTACTACTGTCGCTCCTTCATTACGTAATACTTGAATCGTTTCCTTAAACAAGATTTCATCATACTCACCATTTTCGTAATAATCTTTTGGTGCATCGTTAAACACACCAATCTTCGCTCCATTTAAACCATTTGCATCAAGGTAAGATGTATAATCCCGATATGCCCTATTTTCACTTTTTCGAGTAACTACATCTTTCTCATCCACTCCAGTTAAACTCCCTAGCAAAATAGCAGCATCTGTTACCGTTCTAGCAAATGGTCCAGCTGTATCTTGTGAATAAGTAAATGGAATAATTCCTCTACGACTAATTAAACCGACAGTCGGTTTAATACCTACTACAGAATTTTGAACAGCGGGGCTCAAAATAGAAGCATCGGTTTCTGTCCCAACAGATACTACTGTAAAGTTAGCAGCAACTGCTATCGCAGATCCTGTACTAGATCCGCCAACAAACATATGATCCTTGCCCGTTCCGTATGGATTGATTGTTTGACCACCTTTTGCACTATATCCAGCCCACATTTCAAAAGACATTGCATTTGCTAATTCTGTCATATTCGTTTTTCCAATTATCACTGCCCCTGCTTCTCGCAGTTTAGTAACAAGAAATGCATCTTCACTGCTTATATTTTGTTCTAGAGCTATTGTACCTGCACTTGTATGCATGGAGTCATTCGTTTCAATATTATCCTTAAGCAAAACAGGTATTCCATGCAATGGTCCCCTTACGCCTTTTGTCTTTCTTTCATAATCTAACGCTTCTGCAATAAAAATAGCATCTGGATTGATTTCTAAAATTGAATTGATTTTCGGTCCGTCTTGATCATACTTTGCGATTCTATAGAGATAATACATTACTAGCTCTTTTGAAGTTAACTTTCCAGATTCCATTTCATTTTGAATATCTTGAATTGTTAATTCCTTTTTTAAGATTGGATTAAACTGAATTTCCATTTATATTCTCCCTTATATGAACTTTTTTAGCGTATAACCCTTAATTTTTCAATTTTTCACCTCAACACATCCTAAATTAATATCCCTTTAAAGAAATTCAATATCCTTATTTAAATACCTTTAATTTCCCGAAAAATAAAAAAAGTCTGAAACGGATTAAACTTCGCTTCAGACTCTTACATTACTGTGCGTATACTTCATCTAACAAATGTAAAAACTCACCTTGTTTCCCAGTTAATTCAGGGCATTTTGCAATATCAACCCATTCGTAGCAAAATACTAATCCTTTATCTTCCTCACCAGCACTTACAATATGTTCCCAAGTATCCTTTACATCTGTTAGTAAAGTTACATGAAAAAAGTGGCGTTTTTCATATTCCTGTTTTTCTTTCATATGTATGATGTAATCTGCTAAAAAACGTTCTATGCATAAATGACGCAATCCGGATTCTTCCTGTACTTCACGCAATATAGCCGCTTCTAACGTTTCACCTTCATTAACCGTTCCTCCTGGCACTTGAATACCAGCTTCATGTATATCACGATGTTTAAAAACAAGTAATTGCATAACCCCCTCTTTTTCTCTTGTAATATATGCATGTACTTTTTTCTTATATAACATCGTCATTATACGTCTCTCCCCTCAATCATTTACTCTGTTACTTCTTCAAGCGTCAGTTGATTATCATACAAATATGTAGCTTGTGGATTTCCCACATACCTTACGTGCCATGGTTCATACCGATAACCCGTAATCGTTTCTTTCGCTTTTGTGTATCGAACAACAAAACCAAATTTATGGGCATTTTCAGAAAGCCACTGACCTTCTTTCGTTTCCCCAAAAACCGTCTCTAACTGAAATTTAGCAGATTGAGACGTAATATCCATAGCTAGTCCAGTTTGATGCTCACTTGTGCCAGGAACCGCGCTAGACATTGCTGTTTTTGCTTCCCCGTCTTGTTTTTTATACATCGTATTTAATGCTTTTTGTCGATCAAAAGATCTAAATCCAGAAACTGCAAAAAGAAAAATACGCTCGTTGTCAGCCTGCTGAAACATATCCTCAAGCGCCCTCGCTGCCTCTTTTCTCATCTTTTTCTTTTCTTGATCACCTTCACTAGAGTAGCGCACTTTCGGAATAACTAAATCTGGCGGTCTATACCCATCTGGTAAACGCCTACTTTTATTTACAAGTACAAGCATTGAATTCGGATTATTAATTACCGCAATATCCCCATCCATATTAGCAATCGTTTCTTTCGCTTTCGGAAATATGCTATTTACACTTACTTCCCGCGCCTGCTTATCCTTATACATTTTATAATTGATTCCTGCTACTCCAATAATAATTATTGCAGCTACAATACCAAGTAGTGCCCATCTTTTTTTCATATAACGACCTCTTATTTTAATAATTTGGCCATTTCATACTCATCGATGCCCTTTCCATCGATAATAAGAGCAGCTTTTTTGACACCTTCTTTCTCAAATCCAGCTTTTTTATATAGTGCCTGAGCTCTTGTATTGTGGGCCATTACTGTTAATTCTAAACGCCATACATCATGTAATTTTGCCCACTTCTCAACCTCTTTAAACAATCTCGTCCCAATACCTCGCCCGCTATACTCTTGCAAAATACCAATTACAATGCTTGCCACATGCCTCTTTCTTTGAATGTTATTTCCATTCACTAATATAAAACCTACTATTCTCTCATCTTCAACTGCTACAAATATTGTTGCATATTCATTTTCCATAAATCGATGGATCATTTTTTCTTGTTGCTCAGCTGTAGTTTTCCTTTCTCCTGGTTCATATAGCATAAACTTCGTTTCTTCATCTAATTGCTTACTTAATTGCAAAAATGATGCTGCATCTTCTATTTCGATTTCCCTAATCACTTCAATCACCCTACCAGTTTCATAATAAAAAGTTTTCCTTATAAAAAGATTTTCTCTACTTTCCCGAAAATACCTTTGTAAATCTCCTACTATAAATTGACAAATTTCGATATTACTATAACAACGACAAATTATGTCTATTCTGTGACGTCTCACCATTACAAAGAAAAAACGCAAGCATTACACTTACGTTTTTTCAAGATTGAAGTGCGCTAATAATTATCGATAGATGTCCTGGCTAATTCACGTTTCACTTTATCCATTCACTTTTTCTGCCTGCCAAAAATATTCACCAAATGCTTTAGCAAGTGCATCAATTGATCGATTCAATTCTTCCTCTGTATTATCTACACCGCCAACTTCAATTAATATTGCTTGTCCTGATAGGTCTTGATTATAGATTCCATTTCCTGTCTGGAACCCTTTTTGAATGACCCCACGACTCACTCCTGGATATTTCTTATTAATCGCCTCATGTAAAGCTGTCGCTAATTGTAAGTTTTTTTCATAGTTTTTATTTCCTTTCCCTACTACAAATGCAAGCTTTGCATATGACTTATCTCCAATTGTTTTTGTCGTTACATTCTTTCGGGCACTATCACGATGCAAATCAAAAAAGTATTGAAGATCTTTATTTCCAGCCATAGCTTGCTGCACAATTTCTCGTGACATTTTATACGAACTATTACTGTTTAAACCTTTACTTATTAACTTTTGACCAACATCACTCTTATCGTTAGTAGCTCCAATCCCTTCACCTTCTAATTGTTCACGGAAACGATCTCCTAATATAGAAATATTCGATACAGAACTCGTTGCTTTATTCGGATTCGGGTCATTCGTTAAGTTAAGTAAAGGTAAATAAGATTCCCAGCTATGTGTATGATAAATAAACGCAACTTGTCTCTTCCCAGTCGTTTGGGACGGCTGTTTTTTCTCTTTACTCGTATCTTGTTTAGGTACTTGTCCAGTTCCACTAGTCCGTTCCTTCACCACTTCTTCAAGAGGAACACTCGACTCTATCGGTAAGTTAGAATAATTTGTACCCTCACCCGCAATAACAATTTCTGTATCGTACTTACCAAACCCCGGGAGCTCTTTCCCGACGAAACTGCGTACATCATTAAAGCGAATATTTGTAGCCATAGAAAAGAGAAAAGAAGAAATTGAAAAATCTTGATTCAAATTTCGATACTCCTGTGTAAAATAATGATTCTCTTTTCCAAGTACATACATGTAACCATTCATCGATAACTCATTTAACCAATTATATAAATACGTTGACTTTGTCTCTTTCATAGAGGTTACCATCATACTAATAAGAAAAAAAGTCGCTAGCATTGTAGTAATAACAAATAAAACTAACTTACGCATACTTGTAAACTTCATAAAAAAAAAGCCCCGATTCATACTATCACCTCTCTATTTCAAGTTATGTACAAGCCCTAGAGAATAGACCGTTAAAATTTCGGCTATATTGTTAATGAGGTGAAATGAATTGAAGCTATTAATAGGAATATTACCAATTGCTCTATCATTCATTTTTTATTTGTCCGCTAAGCAACCAAAAATCGCTATTGTGCTACATATTTCTGCGTACTTGGCACTGTATGTACTCGGTATAATTATTTCCATTAATATATACGATGTTTTAATACAAGATTTAGTTTTCATGACGAGCATTCATGGAATTTTAATGAATCCATTTTTCCTTATTGCAGGAGCGTATATAGGAACATACACTTTGTACCTACTTTTGTCTCACATTATTATGAAAATAAAAAATGGAGCGTAATGAAATGCAACCACCATTTATCTGTCATACATGCAAAAAAAGAATTGTGAGAAAGAAAGACCTTATTACAGCCACATGGTACTTCCGCTTTTATTTATTTCACAGTGATTGTTTTAAACGACAGCAAGTGTTTATCTCACGATTTCTCCCTGTGAATACACTTTTCAATTTCTTTCTTATTATATATGGACTTATTTTTGGCAGTATTCTTATGATTACAGAACCATCTATTATTTGGCTGACTTTCTTTTTTCCCATTTTTTATCGGTTTCTTTCTTATTATTATGTTGAACGTTTTTTCTCTACAGAACGCGTAGACTGACCTCTCGGAATACTTAAACATTCCCACTCATTTTCTTTTAACATCTTCCCAATGTAAATAATCTGACCAATATGCAATGCATAATGAGCAATTTGCCTTTCAATTGCTTGCATGACAGTATGTGCTTCACCGCGAATGTATACCGTCTTCAATAAGTGTTCCGGCGTTAAAGTATTCATCGTATTAAAAACATATTTCCATCCTTCTTGCCAAGCTATAAGGGTTTCTTCTTTTGAGTGATAGCATCCTTCAAATTCACCATCTCGATTACGATCTGTTTTTTCACCATCAGACGTTAAAAAATCCGTCCATCTAGAACGCATATTACCGTGCAGATGCTTAATAATAATCGCTATACTATTTGTTTCTTCATGAGAAGACCATTGTATTTGTTCATATGATAATTGAGAAAGTGCCCGTTCCCCTTGTTTCTTTGTTGCTTTAAAGTTCGAAATCGCACATTGCAAATATTCTCGTCCGATATCCATATTAGCCCCTACCTTCACCCTAGCTAATTTTTGTTCCATTTGGCAATTCCATATTAGGCTGAAGTAACACAACATCATCAGCTTCAGGAACACCACCAAGCACAAGTACTTCTGATTTGAATCCAGCTACACGCTTTGGTGGAAAGTTTACAACAGCAACGATTTGTTGACCGATTAAATCTTCTGGACTATACCTTTTCGTAATTTGAGCACTTGACTGCTTTATCCCGATTTCTCCAAAATCTATTGCTAGTTTAATCGCTGGTACTCTCGCTTCTTTAAATTCCTCTGCATGTATTACAGTTCCAATTCTCAAATCCAAATTTAAAAAATCTTCAAAATTAGCCATTTATCATTCCCCCCCACTTATTACTTAGACAAAATACAAAAATCCCCTTCAAAAAAAGAAAGGTGCCTAAGCACCTTTCTTTTGTAATTCACTTGATTCATTTGATTTATAGAAGAAGAAACCGAGAATCCCGCCAATACATGATGGAATTAACCATCCAATTCCTTCGTTATATAACGGTAACATTTGTAGTACATTAGAAATCGCGTCAATTTTAATTTTCGCACTTTCTAAACCGTTAAAGAAACTAATTAACAATGCACCTAAAATAGCTCCAATATAAATTGTATTACGCTTCCCAATCCACTTATGGAAATACGAAAGTACAATTAATACGATTGCAACTGGATAAATGATCATTAACACAGGTAATGTTACTGCGATTAATTGTGTTAAACCTAGGTTAGATACAATTAAACTAAATACACATACCATTGTTACAATCGTTTTATGCGAAAGTTTTGGGAATAAGTTTGTAAAGAAACCCGCACACGCAGATGTTAACCCAACAGAAGTTGTTAAACAAGCAAGTATAATAACAAGCCCTAATAAAATTTTACCACTCGTCCCATATAGCTCATTTACAACATTCGTTAAAATAAGACCACCGTTTTCTGAGATACCAAGTGATGTACTTGTTGAACCAAGATAAGCAAGTGATAAATAAATTAACGTTAAACCAAGTACAGCAATAATACCTGATACTACTGTTATTTTTGCAATTTGACTACTCTCTTTTATCCCTTTAGAGCGGATAACTTGTACAACGACAATTCCGAATACGAGCGCACTAATTGCATCCATCGTTAAATATCCTTGAATAAATCCACCAAAGAAAGCATTTTCTTTGTAAGCAGCTAACGGCGCAGCTGGCTCTCCAATTGGATCAATAATTGCCTTTCCGACAATAACAGCGACAATTAATACTAATAATGGTGTAAGAAACTTTCCGAACCAATCCACTAATTTAGATGGATTTAATGATAAATACCACGTTATTCCGAAGAAAACTATCGTGAAAAGAAATAGCATGTACCACTCTGAAACCATTGCCTCTGATAAAAACGGCTTCATACCCATTTCAAACGAAACAGCTCCAGTACGAGGAATCGCGAAAAATGGTCCAATTGCTAAATAACTAATCAATGGGAAAATAAACGCAAATATAGGGTGGACTCTAGAAGATAGCGCTTTCAAGTCCCCCTCTACAAACGCGACAGCTGTTACAGCTAGTAGGGGTAATCCGACTCCCGTTACAAGGAATCCTATTGTAGCAATCCAAACATTCTCTCCTGCTTGTTGACCTAAAACTGGCGGAAAAATTAAATTTCCTGCTCCTAAAAATAATGCAAATAGCATTAAACCAATTGCTACCGTATCACCTGGCCTTAAACGTCCCTTCATGCTCTTCATTTGCATAGCACTTTTTCATTGTTTATCTCTATATTTTACAATATGCTATGCATCCTCCTCTCTGCTCAAGATGATAAAATATGCCCCTTACAAAGCAGTGTCTTTCTCTATAATTTCTCCATTCCCCTTATTTTTACTCTAATCATTAATATAATTATTATTTTAATTTTTGATTTTTTTGAATTTTTAAATCATTAGAG
>NZ_JBNLYC010000094.1:0-17965 GCF_050172015.1 Bacillus sp. GMa5/1
TGAATAAAGTTTTTTTTCATACTTGTATACTAATTTTTATAGCGATGATTGCTTCTAGTATTGGTGCATTCCTCATTTCATCTCAATTTTTGTTGAACTTTGTCAACATTTTGTTTTATATTGCACTGTTTTTTATTCTTATCGGCGGTTTTTTATACATATTTCAAAATGGTTTTTTCAATGTAACCATTTACGCATTCCAAAGAGTATTTGGTACGAACAAAAAGATTGACTCTTTAATTGAAGAAGTCGAGGAACCTACAGATAAGAAAGAACGTATTTATAAAACATATTCATTCAAATGGACATATCCAATTTGTATTACAGGTATCTTCCTTGGGTTGTTCTCGACCCTTATTAGCTTTACTATTTTGATGTAGTTTGCAAACACTATCCCATATGATATAATAATCAGCAAAACATTTTGTTATAAAACTTTAGTTCTTTCATATTAAAAGAGCTCAAGTAACAATAAATAAATTTATATGTATGCGATGATAAAGAAGAGTACATATTGAGGCAATTTCAGAGAGCTTGTGGTTGGTGTGAACAAGTAATTGTACAGTATGGAATGGGCTTTTGAGCACCAAACCGAACCGAAAGTAGTAGGCTTTGGCGTTATATCCTAACGTTATTATGGATTAGAGAGATTTCACAGTAGTGAAATAATTAGGGTGGTACCGCGGTCCATTCGTCCCTATAGTTTTTGGGATGAATGGGCTTTTTTGTTTGCCTTCTCTCCCCCCCATCACGCATTCAATTTTAGGAGGAATTACTTATGTCAGTTATCTTTTCTGGTATTCAGCCAAGTGGAACGATTACACTTGGAAACTATTTAGGCGCAATGAAGCAGTTTACAGAGCTTCAAAATGAACACGACTGTTATTTCTGTATTGTAAACCAACATGCGATTACAGTACCTCAAGATCCCGTCGGACTTCGTAAAAACATCCGCAGTCTTGCTGCACTTTATGTAGCATGCGGCATCGATCCTGAAAAAGCTACTTTATTTGTACAATCAGAAGTACCAGCACACGCTCAATTAGGATGGATCATGCAATCTGTTGCTTACGTTGGAGAATTAGAACGTATGACGCAATATAAAGATAAAGCTTCGGGTAGAGATTCAGTTCCAGCTGGATTACTTACGTATCCACCATTAATGGCTGCTGATATTTTACTTTACAACACTGAAATCGTACCAGTTGGTGATGACCAAAAGCAACATATGGAATTAACACGCGACCTAGCAGAGCGTTTCAACAAACGCTTCCGTGAAGTGTTCACAATTCCTGAAATTCGTATTCCAAAAGTAGGCGCTCGCGTTATGTCATTAACAGAACCTACGAAGAAAATGAGTAAATCTGATCCGAATCCAAAATCAATGATCAGTATGCTTGATGAACCAAAAACAATTGAAAAGAAAATTAAGAGTGCTGTTACTGACTCTGAAGGTATTGTGAAATTTGATAAAGAAAACAAACCTGGTATCTCTAACTTATTAACAATCTACTCTTCATTCTCTGGAAAAACAGTTGAAGAAATTGAAGCAATGTACGAAGGAAAAGGATACGGCGACTTCAAAGGCGACCTAGCGCAAGTAGTCGTAGAAGCAATTCGTCCAATCCAAGACAAATATAACGAACTAATCAACTCACCAGAACTAGACGAAATTCTAGACAAAGGTGCAGAAAAAGCAAACCGCGTTGCATTCAAACAACTACGCAAAGTAGAAAATGCAATGGGGTTAAGCAGAAAACGTAGGTAACATATAAAGTGGAAGCGGCTCGTTCAGCTCTGACTGGCTAAGGTTCTTCCGCATAAAAGGAGCTTTTTTCCTTCTTATGCGGAAGGTTCTTAGACACGAAGAGCTTGCCGCTGGAGCTGGATTACTACAAAATTAAAAAACCGCCAATTGGCGGTTTTTTAATTTACCTTTTGCTCATTTTCCATTTCCCATAACTTTTCAAAAAATGGCTGTCCTTTTACGAGACGCTCGCATAATTGTTCATGCTTATCAGACCAGCCTGTTTTCGCTTCATCATACAGCTTAACCCAAATATCTTCAAATTCCATATGTTGAACCATTCCATATGCTGATGGATCCCACTCTGTGAACCAATAGCGAATTTCTGCTGTATTTTTCGTTGTATGTAATTGATCTAACGCCATAAATAATAATTGTTTTAGCTGTCTTTCTTTACGAGTCAAGCCATTCATAATGAAAGGCGATGGTGATAAAATGTGATGTTCTTTTTCTGTTTCTTCTACTTGGAACTCATACTTTTCTGCTTGTACATTTTCTACCATCTCATATACCATCTGCTCTTGGCGTGGTATAAGTCTGCTTTTGCGAATTGGTACATTGTAACCAATTGTGTCAATCGCAATAATTCCTTTTCCATCTGTAACAACAAAGCAATACTCTTGCTGCAAACGTTCATGATTTTTACGAATATAAGCCTTATGATGTACGTCTTCCAGCATTTTTTGCGGAAGCTCTAACAATTCGTTCTCGATGTAATGATATAATGTGGCATCTACTTTTAATAATGGCACTTGATCTAATAGCTCAATCGTATCATCTTTCCGCCATTCGTAAAAATGACAAACGTTATACCCATTTTCTTCACCTTCAAACCAATTTACCCATACATCATGTAGATATAACATTCACTACCCCTCACTTCACTACTGTTTGTACCAATCATTATGTTCATTTTTGCTTAACTTTATTCCACTTGAGGAAATATATTCTAATTATTATTTTTTCTTCTATTAATACTAAAAAACAGGAAATAGAACTCCTGTTTTTTTATATATGAAATGTACTTGCTTTATTCAATATTTCTTTTGCATCTATAGATAATAAAGAAAGTGTATCTTCTCCTTCCAAAGTTACACAATCTTTGACAATATGAAATCCAAGCGCATAGCCAAGCATCTTCGGATAAGAGTGAAAGCCATTTAATAAGATGTCATGTTCCCTTGTTCCTCGTTTTATACTTATTCTTTCATGTACAATATTTTTCCAATAATAAATAGCCTCTTCCTTTGAAAGATACGCCGTCCACGGTGCATTGTTTTTTTCTGTATACCTTTCTGTTACTGCTTGTTCAGCTAGCCCTTCCATAATCATCGTATCAAGTAATGTATATTCTGTTTCTTTCGTCTCAATTTGATGTAACCTGCATATGTGATGATATTCATGCGCTAATAACACTTTTAATTCTTCTACCGAATTCCGTCCACATACGAATAAGAAAATAACATGACGCATAGATAATCCAGCCCTACCGTTATACTCTTCTTGTACAGTTCGATTATAGGAATCTGATAATAAAATAAAGACAGGGACATCTGGACCTTTTAACCAGTTTTTCAGTTTATCATACTCCAGGCTCAATTCTTTCCAAATTTCCTTTTCCTCTAATTCTTTAATTTCCTTTTCTCCGCGCATGATCGGGCGATACATCCCTTTTGAAATTAAAAAGCGATACAACCTTTCTTTTGGCAACGGAATATACTTCGTAAATTTCTCACAAAGTTTTTCTGGCCGCCCATAATATAAATGTAGCCATTCAGCTGTTTCAACAATCCCCATCTTTATCCCTCCTTTTTCTTATGTATATGCTACAGGAGAAAAAGGCGTAAAAATAAATAAGGAGTTTTTTCGCAATATATTGCGAAAAAACTCCTTATTTCATCTATTATTTATACGATTTAAATACTAACACTGCGTTATGACCACCAAATCCTAATGAGTTACTTAATACTGCATTTACTTCTTGGTGTCTCGCTTGATTCGGTACGTAATCTAAGTCACATTCTGGATCTGGTGTCTCATAGTTAATTGTTGGCGGAATTACTCCGTCTGTAATTGATTTAATAGAGAAAATCGCTTCAACAGCACCAGCTGCTCCTAATAAGTGACCTGTCATTGATTTCGTTGAGCTAATCGCTACTTTATACGCGTGCTCACCGAAAGTTTCTTTAATTGCCATCGTTTCATATTTTTCATTCGCATCCGTACTTGTACCATGCGCATTAATGTAATCAATATCTTCTGGCTGTAGGCCTGCATCAGCTAAAGCTTGACGCATTGCACGCACTCCGCCTTCACCACCAGGAGCAGGCATTGTAATATGGAACGCATCTCCAGTTGCACCATAACCAGCAATTTCCGCGTAAATGTGAGCACCACGCGCTAATGCGTGCTCTAATTCTTCAAGAATTAGAATACCTGAGCCTTCACCCATTACAAAACCGCTACGGTTTTTATCAAATGGACGACAAGCCGTTGCTGGGTCTTCATTAAATGTTAATGCTTTCGCTGAGCTAAATCCTGCGAATGCCATACTTGTTAGCGGTGCTTCTGCTCCGCCTGTAATCATTGCATCAGCATCACCACGCTGAATTGCTTTAAATGCATCACCAATTGAGTTTGCACCAGATGCACAAGCCGTTACAGAACAAGTGTTAATTCCTTTTGCTCCTGTTGCGATTGATACTTGACCTGCTGCCATATCCGGAATCATCATCGGTACGAAGAATGGGCTCACGCGGCGTGGGCCTTTCTCAGTAAAAATCTTAAATTGTTCTTCGTATGTTTCCATACCGCCAATACCTGATCCAATCCATACACCAATTCGAGGTCCGTTTTCTTCTGTAATTTCAAGCTTTGCATCTGCAACTGCCATTTTCGCTGCTGCTACTGCATATTGTGTAAAGCGGTCCATACGGCGCGCTTCTTTTTTATCAATATATTTCTCGACTTCAAAGTCGTTAATTTGCGCTGCTACTTTTGCTGGAAATAGTTCCGGATCAATTCTTGTAAGTCGTCCGATTCCAGATACACCCTTTTTAATGTTTTCCCATGCTGTTTCAACATCTGTTCCGACCGGTGTAACAGCTCCTAGTCCTGTAATTACGACCCTCTTTTTTTCCATACAAAATACACTCCTTTTTTTCTCTCAGTCCTTATTTACCCCAACGAAGAGCGACTGCTCCCCATGTTAATCCGCCACCAAAACCAACAAGTATAATTAAATCACCATCTTGAATACGTCCATTTTGCAATTCCTCTACCATTGCAATTGGAATTGAAGAAGCTGATGTATTACCAAACTTTTCAATTGTCATACTCATTTTTTCTTGTGGTAAATTTAATCTCTCTCTTGCAGATTCCATAATACGAATATTCGCTTGATGCGGTACTAAGAAATCCACATCCTCTTTTGTAAGACCAGCCTTATCTAAAACGCGAAGACAAGATTCACCAAGTTGACGAACGGCAAATTTAAAGACTTCTCTGCCATTCATCATAACATACTCGTCTTGATATAGATGCTTACCGCCGCTTCCGTCTGCTCCTAATTCGAAAGATAGAACGCCTCTTCCTTCTGAAACTGCTCCCATTACGATAGCACCGGCTCCGTCTCCAAATAATACCGCTGTATTTCGATCATTCCAGTCTACAATTTTAGATAGCTTATCACTACCAACTACTAATACGTTTTTATAAGTCCCCGTTTTAATAAATTGCTGCGCTGTAATCATTCCGTACATAAAGCCAGCGCATGCTGCACCTACATCCATTGCAGCTGCATGTTTCGCTCCAATCGCTTCTTGAATGACACAAGCTACTGCTGGAAACGCACGATCTGGTGTTACTGTCGCCACTAAAATAAGATCGATATCTTCTCCGCTAACCCCTGCATCTTCAAGTGCTTTTTTTGCAGCCTCTACGGCCATATATGAAGTATCTATTGTATCATCGGCAATGCGTCTTTCTGCAATTCCCGTTCTCGTACGAATCCATTCATCGGATGTATCCATTATTTTTTCTAAATCGTGATTTGTGACTACTTTTTCTGGCACATATCTTCCGATCCCTAAAATGCCCACGTTCACATCGCAGCCCTCCGTTTTATATCAATTATTATGACTTGGTACTAATTTTAAAACATAAATGTATTTTTGTCTAGAATATATTTCGCATAAAACAGAAAGCTAACGCATTATCCACTTTATTTTTCATTAAAAGAAACAGAAACATACCTCTCAAATATAAAAAGACTCAAACCCTTCTGTTCACGGTTCGAGCCTCTCTTTCATCTAAAAAGATGTTTTTTATTCTTTATCTGCTTTCCTTCTAAACTAGACAGTTCTCCTCACTACTTTTCCTTTATCCTCTTCATATCTCTGGTTTTCCCCCAGGCGAGAATAAAAAAGGTCCTGACCGCTTCTATCCACGGTTCGGGCCTCTCTTCCACCTTAAAAAGATGCTTTTTATTCTTTATCTGCTTTCCTTCTAAACTAGAGAGTTCTCCTCACTACTTTTCCTTTATCCTCTTCATATCTCTGGTTTTCCCCCAGGCGAGAATAAAAAAGGCCCTGACCGCTTCTATCCACGGTTCGGGCCTCTCTTCCATCTTAAAAAGATGCTTTTTATTCTTTATCTGCTTTCCCGAGCTCATAAGCCTCGTTCATAACTTTCATTAACAACTCTAACACCGGCTGTGCCTTCTCCATATCAAGTGCAATTCCATTATCATCTAAAATTGCCTTTGCTTCCGGTAAATGCTTCATTGCGATTTGTAAAAACTGCATGCTTTTTTCGTTCATATTATACTCTTCCTCTCCATTAAAACTTTCACATACAATAGTGTAACACGCGTACTACCCTTCGTATAACTCTTTATATTTTTTCATGTGTGCCAGTTGCTTATTTAAACCGTATTCTAACGGAGTATTTCTTTTTATTGAAATTACTTCGATAGCCTCATCTCTTACTTCGTTATTATTTTTATTTACTTTATCATCCGCGCGTAAAAGATTCATACCTTTTTCCCATAATGACTGTTTACCACTAAGTAAATTGTATATACCAAGATGCGCCCCGTTCGTTCCATGTTCCCATAAGTATTCACATACATCTTCAACGTAAAGTAAATCATTCCCCTTTTCCTCAATCGTACAACGCCACTCTTTTTCAACTAATTCTGATAAAATAAGCTGATGAAACATCATAAAGGACGGTTGCCACGGTCCATATAATGTTGGAACTCGAAATACACTATATTGTAAATTCCCTTTTTTCAATCCTTCTTCTACTTTCAAAAATAGGCGCTTATTTTCGGATTCATCTGTACTGCCTATTTCAATAGAAGAAATTAAATTTAACTTCACTTTTTGTTCTTCACACATTCTTATAATTCGCTTTAAATATTGTAATATGACTCTTTCATTCCGAAATCCACTTTGCTGATTTGGCTCATATAAGCAAAAATAAACAGTATCGAATCTCTCTTCCTCAACCGATCTCCATCCATCTTCATCTCTTATCGAATAATACGTAAATAACGCATTTCGCCCAATTAATAATAACTTCTCTTCATTAATTTTGGTCATACTATCGAATTCATCAAAATCAAGACCATAGACTTCCACTTCTTCTGCAATCATTTTATTTACAAGGTGATAACCTACAAACGTAAGTGCACCTATTATCAGCACGCGTTCCATACCACCAACCCTTTCCCTCTGAAACAAATAGCTCCTCATTTATGTATATGGGAGCTTCATAATTCTTCTTCATATTTTTTAAAGAAATCAGTCGTTTGCCTAACCATTTTATATTTCACATCTTGCAGATGGAACAAGACAGAAGTATCACATTGATTTAGTTGCCTCATTTTCTCATATCTACGCAACTGCTGTTTTCTTCCTCTTTTTTCTTGTGTTGATACGAAAATTTTAACAGGTACACAAGATGGAAGAAGCGTAAATGATTTCTTATTTATTTTTGATTCTAATTCTTCTTCTTTGGCATCATACGCCAAACTTAATTCCTTCACGAGTCTCTTGTAAAAAAATTTATGCTCTTTCTCAAAACTTACATATTCCGGTAAATCTAAACACGGATTTAGCATAACAACAGAACGAATACATTCAGGATATTTGTTCATCATTTCAAGTGCTACAAGCGCTCCCATACCATCTGCCATAATGTGCATTTTCGCATTTAACGTCTCTTTTCTCAAAACAACATCATATAAACGTTTTGCCAGACGAACAGATTGATCGTTTCCCCAATGTCTTCCGTATAAATTAGAGGAAAAGACCGTGTAGCCTTGTTCAATAAGACCATGTAAAAAATAAGATTTACCCGCATGTTGTGTCCATAAACTTGTACCATTCTCAATAAAGTAGTTATAATCACCGAGGAGCATAACAGAAAATCCATTTGGCTTCTCCGGTAAATAAATGACACATGGTTCTTTTTCTAAGTAAAAAAAACGTTCCGTAATACTCATTTTTCCCCCGCCTTATTTTCTAAACATATAAAAGTACTCTTTTATAATGTATGAACGGAATGCAAATTTGCGTTGAAAAATCTACAAATATTTTTCTATATTCTTTTTTCAATTGTGTTACAATAAGGACAGATTGAACGAATAGAGGTGTAAAATATGCGTTTCATTTGGGCATTAATTTGGTCGTTCTTACTTGTACATATGATGAGCTATGTAATCGGCTCTATGACTGGCGGTACATACGACTTTAACCAAGCGTCTATTTTCTCAGTTGTTCTTGCTGTGTTAGTACTAGCAATTTCAGCTGCAATTCCAAACGAGCCAGTAGAACAACACTAAAAAAAGAGTCCGGATTTTATCCGAACTCTTTTTTATTTTTATTTCACATGAACGACTAATTCGTTATTTTCTACATCAACAACTACGTGACTATTGTCAGTAATTGTTCCTGCAATTAATTCTCGTGCTAATTTCGTTTCCACTTGACGCTGTACGTATCGTTTTAATGGACGAGCTCCGTACATTGGGTCGAAACCAGCTTCCACAACAAATTCTTTTGCTGCATCTGTTAATTCTACTGTAATGTGACGGTCAGCTAGACGACCTTGTAGTTCTTTTACAATTTTATCAACAATGCTTTTAATTTCATTCGTTGTAAGAGGTTTGAATAAAATAATTTCATCAACACGGTTTAAAAATTCAGGGCGGAAATGTCCTCTTAATTGCCCCATTACAAGGTCTCTTGATTCCTCTTTAATCGAACCATCTTCTTCTAATCCATCTAGTAAATGAGCAGATCCGATATTTGAAGTCATAATAATAACTGTATTTTTAAAATCCACTGTACGACCTTGCGAATCTGTAATGCGTCCATCATCTAACATTTGTAATAAAATGTTGAATACTTCTGGATGTGCTTTTTCAATTTCATCTAATAAAACAACGGAATATGGTTTACGTCTTACCGCTTCTGTTAATTGACCGCCTTCCTCATATCCTACATATCCAGGAGGTGCACCAATTAAGCGTGACACTGCGTGTTTCTCCATATACTCAGACATGTCAATGCGAATCATTTGCTCTTCACTATCGAATAAAGACTGGGCTAGCGTTTTTGCAAGTTCTGTTTTACCAACACCTGTTGGTCCTAAGAAGATGAAAGAACCAATCGGGCGGTTCGGATCTTTAATACCAGCGCGAGCACGAAGAACTGCGTCTGACACTAAGCTTACTGCTTCCTCTTGTCCGATAACACGCTCTGATAAGATTTGCTCTAAGCGTAATAATTTCTCGCGTTCACCTTCCACGAGTTTCGCAACAGGAATACCCGTCCAGCGTGAAACAATATCTGCAATTTCTTCTTCACTTACTTCCTCACGTAATAAACGATTTTCTTGTTTATTATGCGCGCCCATTTCTTCCGCTTCTTTTAACTCTTTTTCAATTGCTGGAATTTTCCCGTGACGAAGTTCGGCTGCTTTATTTAAATCGTAATTACCTTCTGCTTCTTCTAATTCACGACGCAGACGTTCTAAATGTTCACGTAAGTCACGAACTTTGTGAATTTCTTCTTTTTCTTTCTCCCATTTCGCTCTCATACCACTTGCAACTTCTTTTAAATCCGATAATTCACGTTGCAATGTTTTTAGACGCTCTTGGCTACCACGATCCGTTTCTTTTCCAAGAGCCGCTTCTTCAATTTCCAGCTGCATAATGCGTCGCGTTACTTCATCTAATTCTGTCGGCATAGAATCAATTTCTGTACGAATTGTTGCACATGCTTCGTCAACAAGGTCAATTGCTTTATCAGGTAAGAAGCGATCTGAAATATATCGATCTGATAAAACTGACGCCGCTACAATCGCACGGTCATGAATATTTACACCGTGATAAATTTCAAAGCGTTCTTTTAATCCACGTAAAATTGAGATTGTATCTTCAACAGTTGGTTCTTCTGCTAATACTTGTTGGAAACGTCTTTCTAGTGCTGGATCTTTTTCAATATATTTGCGATATTCATCGAGCGTCGTCGCCCCGATACAATGCAGTTCACCACGCGCAAGCATCGGTTTTAACATATTTCCTGCATCCATCGCACCTTCTGTTTTACCAGCTCCAACTATTGTATGAAGTTCATCAATGAATAATAAAATGCGGCCCTCACTCTTTTTAATTTCATTTAATACAGCTTGCAGACGCTCTTCGAACTCACCACGGAATTTCGCACCTGCTACGAGCGCACTCATATCTAACGCAAAAATCGTTCTATCTTTCAATCCTTCAGGTACATCCTTTTTCACGATACGCTGTGCTAGCCCTTCAACGATTGCTGTTTTACCAACACCTGGCTCCCCAATTAAAACAGGATTGTTTTTCGTTTTACGTGAAAGAATACGAATTACACGTCGTATTTCACTATCACGGCCGATTACAGGATCAATTTTCCCTGCTCTCACTTCCGCCACTAAATCACGACCATATTTTTCTAACGCTTCATAAGTTGCTTCTGGATTTTGACTCGTCACTCTTTGATTCCCCCGAACTGTCATTAAAGACTGTAATAAGTTATCTTTCGTAATATGCAATCTTGTAAATAATTGATTTATATCGCCTTTTTCTTCAGAAAAAGCAAGCAACACATGTTCTACTGAAATGTAATCATCCTGCAGTTTTTCTGCTTCTTTCCCTGCTCTTACAAGCAGTTGTTGCAGAGCGCTCGTTACATACAATTTTCCAACTTCTGCACCGCTCCCCGTTACAGAAGGTTTCTTTTTAATTAAACTTTCAGCACCTTGCTTTAATGCTTCTATATCAACATTCATTTTTTGAAATATACGTACTGCTAATCCATCTTGCTCTTCTAATAATGCAAGTAATAGATGAACAGTATCCACCTCTTGGTGATGATGAGATACCGCTAAAGATTGGGCACTCATAATCGCCTCTTGTGTTTTTGTTGTCATTTGATTTAAGTCCATCTTTACAGCCCTCCAAAAGTTTGACTTTCTTTGACCTTTGATTTGATTATACGCCAACTGACTTTTTTATACAATAATTTTGCCTATGTATTTTCAAACTTATTATTTGAAAAAGAAAAAGAGAGCATTCATTATACTGCTAAAAATACGGTAAATGAAATTACAATGTGTAACGACAAAAAAGCCGCAATAATGATTGCGGCTTCTGTTACGGTTTTCTTTTATATGTCCACTGGCGGTTATGATTCGTGTTATCCGGAAACTTTTCACCGGCAGTTAATTTCACCATTTGCGGATCTTTCACCATACTTCCCGTTTCACCAATTTCTACGTAAATGCCATCATTCGGCGCTTTTTGTCCAGAACGAAACCTGCGATTTTGTCCCATCTTCATTCTCCTTCCATAACGTCTTGCCTCATTAGTATATCCATTTTAAAAGAAAGCTTTTCTGTCATGTTTAGGAAACAGTACTACATCTCATTCTTGTACATATATATGAATGACACAAGCGTAAGCAGGGATTTCTTTCCTACTTGTAGAAAAAAAAAGAAACCAACCTACTCTAGGCTAGTTTCAAAG
Organism: Bacillus sp. GMa5/1; assembly: GCF_050172015.1. Classification (NCBI taxonomy): domain Bacteria; kingdom Bacillati; phylum Bacillota; class Bacilli; order Caryophanales; family Bacillaceae; genus Bacillus; species Bacillus sp. GMa5/1. The sequence goes on from NZ_JBNLYC010000094.1 coordinate 11,877, forward strand.
GAGAGTCAAACATATACGAGAAGATTACATGTTCATTATATGCCTCACCACACGAGCAATGTAACCCTTTTCACAATTTGTACATAATGAAAGAAACATTGTTTGAACTTTCTAAAAAGATGTTGACTTTTCTTAATTTCCAACGATAAATAGTAGACACCACAGCACTTTGAGACGTAAGATGGATATATAGTGAAATTTCCATCTATGGTGATTTCACCGAGCCTAACCTCTTATTTCTGCATATTAAAAACGGAAATACAGATAGATACAAAAAATTATTATAAGAGGTGAAATTATGAACAAACAACATTTAATCGCATTAGACTTAGACGGCACTTTATTAACAGACAACAAAATAATTTCCACTCGAACGAAACATACAATTGCAAAAGCAAAGGAACAGGGACATATTGTTGTTATTTCAACAGGACGTCCATTCCGTGCTAGTTACGATTACTATAAAGAACTTGATCTTAACACACCTATCGTAAACTTTAACGGCGCTTACGTACATCATCCTCTTGATTCAAACTGGGGAACACATCACTCTCCTCTTGAGCTAGCAACAGCGCAAGAAATTGTCCGAGCTTGCTTTGATTTTGGCGTAAAAAATATATACGCGGAAGTAATGGACGATGTGTATGTTCGTGAAATTGATGAAGATAAAAAACATATTTTCGAATTCGGCTCTCCTAAGATTTTTACCGGAGACTTATTAAATATTTTAAACGATCATCCAACTTGCTTATTAATTGACGCACATGACGAGCATTCTACTGCAATTCGTCAACATTTAACGGATATGCATGCGGAAGTAATCGACCATAGAAAATGGGGCGCACCTTGGCCGATTATTGAAATTGTGAAAAGCGGATTAAATAAAGCAGTTGGATTACAAAAAATTTCTAGTCATTACAACATTCCACAAGAGCGCATTATCGCTTTCGGTGATGAAGATAATGATTTTGAAATGATTGAATTTGCTGGTCATGGCATCGCAATGGGAAATGCCATCCCTGAATTAAAATCACTCGCAAACCATACGACGTTAACGAACGAAGAAGATGGTATTGCTTTATATTTAGAAGAGGTTCTTGGGTTGTAATCTAAAAATTCCCTACTTATAGTTTCCTGCCAAATGTCCATACTATAAGTAGACGCATGAGACTTTGCGTCGATTGTTTTCAGCTAAATAAAGGGGGTTTTTCGAATGGGTAAAAAGAACAAATCAAAACGTTTTATCCAACAAGGAGCCGATGCTGTTATGAAGCACGATGCAAGATTCCCGTACAGAGGTACATTAGCTGAGGCAGAAAAAGCAAGAAGTAACTCTTCTTTTGGAGGGGTTTAAATGGGGAACTTACTATTCCAACAAGCTAGAGATGCTGTTGAAAATGCCGTATCTTGTTCAAGCGGTACTGAGCAACAAGATCTCGTGTATAGAGCAAAAAATGCTTTGCAATCCGCTTACGCAAACTCTTCAACTGCTGAAAAAGTTCAGCTCCGTGAAATGCAAGAGCAATTGCAAAACATTACGAATTTACATTAAAAAAGAGGACCAACTTTGGTCCTCTTTAATCTTTCCGAAACAATCCGAACACCCCAACTGTTTGCAGTATATTTGTAAATGCACCTGGGTCCACTTGTCTAATAATCCTCTCTAATTCGTATAACTCGTAACGGGTAATAACCATCATTAACATTTCTTTATTTTCATTCGTATAAGCACCTGTTGCTGGTATCGTTGTAATCCCTCTTACTAATCGCGAGTGAATCGCCTTTCTTACGTCTGCCCCATTCTTCGTAACAATTAATGCTGTAATCTTTACATGACGAGTATGAATTGCATCAATAATTCTCGTTGATACATATAAAGTCACTAGCGTATACAACGCTTTTTCCCATCCATATACATAGCCAGCAGCGATAATGATAATTGCATTAAAAAAGAAAAAGTATGTACCGACAGGCTTATCTTTTATTTTTGATAAAATCATGGCGATAATATCTAATCCACCTGTAGAAGCACCCCACTTTAAAGCAATCCCTACTCCAATTGCCGAAATAATCCCACCAAAAATCGCATTTAATATGATATCATTCGAAACCGCTCTAACAGGGATGATTTCTAGAAACAGAGTCATAAATATAACACAAAGAAAACTAAAAAAGGTGAAGGCCTTTCCAACCTTTTTCCACGCTAAAATAACGACAGGAATATTAAATAAGCTAAACAATACTCCCGTAGATATGTGAATCGATAAAAAATCACCTAATATTTGCGATAATAATTGAGACAATCCAGCAAAGCCGCTCGCATACACTTTTGCTGGTGTTAAAAATAAATTCATCCCAATCGCGTTTAATAAACCTGCGATGATTACAACGATTAACTTCTTTATAAGTTCAGTATAATTCAACTTCAAATCCATTTCGAATCCACCTTTACCCTTCATAAATGCACCGCTATACATAGTCTTTACGAAAAAGGAAATGATAAACGTACAACGTTTAGAAATGGAGTTGATACATATGCCACATACGAGTGATAACGACAAAAAAGCACGCGATAATAACGCAAAACGCACACAAAAAAATGAGCAAGAGCAAAAAAATATTCAGCAAGGTAAACGTGCATACTCTAAAAAGACCGATCACCTTTGATTCCATCGTACATCAACAATTATGTTGATGTACTTTTTTACATTTTAAAGGAAAAAAACATTAAAAATTCACTTCATGTTCACTTCTATATTCTACAATAGCGATAACATATTCGGATGAGGTGTTGGCATGAGAGGGAAACATATTTTCATTATTACTGCACTAATAAGTATATTGATATTATCTGCTTGCGGACAAAAAAACGGCTCAGCTACAGTCGCTACAGCAACAGACTCGACCATTACAAAGGATAACTTCGAAAAACAATTGAAAGATCGTTACGGAAAAGACATGCTATACGAAATGATGGCACAAGACGTCATCACAAAAAAATATAAAGTATCTGATGAAGAGGTAAATAAAGAAGTAGAAAAAGTAAAAAAACAATATGGAGATCAATTCAAAAAAGTATTAGAAAATAATGGTTTAAAAGATGAAGAGGATTTTAAAAATCAAATTAAGTTCAAACTTGCTATGAATGAAGCGATTAAGAAAAGCATTACAGAGAAAGACGTAAAAGACCACTATAAGCCAGAAATTAAAGCGAGTCACATTTTAGTAAGTGACGAAAATGAAGCGAAAGAAATAAAGAGTAAACTAGATGCTGGTGCTTCATTTGAAGAATTAGCAAAACAAGAATCACAAGATCTACTATCAAAAGATAAAGGCGGAGACCTTGGATACTTCAATTCAGGTACAATGGCTCCTGAATTCGAAACGGCTGCCTACAAACTAAATGTTGGACAAATTAGCAATCCCGTAAAATCATCAAACGGTTATCACGTTATTAAATTAACTGATAAAAAAGATTTAAAACCTTACGATGAGGTAAAAAACTCTATTCGCAAAAACTTAGAGGAAGAACGTACTGCTGATCCTGTATTCAGCAAAAAATTGTTACAAGAGGAATTAAAAAAGGCAAATATTAAAATAAATGATAGTGATTTGAAAGATACATTTACTCTTGTTTCTCCGCAAGGAAATTAAAAAAAGCACACCCTTATCTTTTTAGATAAGGGTGTGCTTTTTAATCTTTCATCTTATTTCTTAAAGTACGTCCAACCTTCTTCTTGATAAATCTTTTCTTCTTTCATCAACTTACCAAGCGCACGCTTAAACGCAGCTTTACTCATATTGAAACGTTCTTTAATGTCTTCTGGATGGCTCTTATCCCAAAACGGCATTGCTCCGCCTCGTTCTTCCATATATGCATAAATTACTGCAGCATCATCTTCCATTCCTTCTTCTTTACGAGGAAGAAGCGAAATGTTAATTGTACCGTCATCTTTCACATCAATAATACGTCCTGTTACGCGCTGACCAATACGGACTTGTTCTTTTCTTTCCGTATGGTGTAAGAAAGCACGGAAATGCTCATCCGTTAGTATGAATGAACCAACTTGAAGTGAACGATACACACGTCCATTTACATTTTTATTACGCATAGATGGCGTTGCATCTACGATAATTTCTTGCATATCACTGTCTCTTGCCGGAAGAGCAATTAAACGATCACGATTCGTTAATTTTAACGTACAATATAATTCGTCGCCTACTTCTGGCCATACCGGCATATAAATCGGGAACTCATCAGCTGGAATTAGTATATCTTTTGACACACCAATATCAACAAATACACCTAAACTAGGAATAACTTCTACAACCTTTACCCAGTTCCAATCATACGTTGTAATAATTGGTTCCTTCATTGTTGCTGAAATACGATTTTGGTGATCAAGGTATAAGAATACATCAATCGTATCGCCTTCTGCAATTTCTCCAGCCACTTCGTTTTTATGTAGGAAAATTTCTTCTTCTTCATTCCCAACCATATATCCGATTTCCGTTTCGCGTAAAACAGTTACCTGTTCAATCGATCCTATTTGCAAATACATATTTTTTAATTCCCTTCTATATATATAAAATTATCTTTTTTATCATTCCAAACAAAAGTTAATTATAACATGATTTTTCCTGTATTTGTCCAACTGCCCAAAATTCACTATAATAAAATGAGGTTACATGAATATAAGTACGAAAACACTTAAGTCTAGACTCGTTTTCAGCTATACTTTAGTATGTACAGTACATAACAAGATTAGAAATTTATTTGGAGGTGCTAACTATGGCAAAAGATAGTTCTTTTGACATCGTTTCGAAAGTAGAATTACCTGAAGTAACAAACGCAATTAATATCGCATTAAAAGAAATCCAAAACCGATATGACTTTAAAGGAAGTAAAAGTGATATTAAATTAGAAAAAGAAGTACTTGTTTTAACTTCTGATGACGAGTTTAAATTAGAGCAAGTAAAAGACGTTCTTATCTCTAAACTTGTAAAACGTAACGTTCCAATTAAGAACTTAGATTACGGAAAAGTTGAAGCTGCAACTGGCAACACTGTTCGCCAACGCGCAACACTTCAACAAGGTATCGATAAAGATAACGCGAAAAAAATTAACAACATCATTAAAGAAATGAAATTAAAAGTAAAAACACAAGTACAAGATGATCAAGTACGTGTTACAGCAAAAAGCCGTGATGACTTACAAGCAGTAATCGCAGCTGTTCGTAGCGCTGATTTACCAATCGACGTACAGTTCATTAACTACCGCTAAAAAGAAAACTCCTCTTAATTAGAGGAGTTTTCTTTTTTGTCTTGTAGAGACAATATTACGAGAACAAACTATATAAAAAGGTATATGCGGTGAAAATTGCTAAGTGAACAGAGTCTAACCATACGAAGACTTTACAAGTGACCGTATGATTAAACTAGGCCTTATTGTAGAATTTGTTTTATACATGCATTTAGCAGACCTTATTGAAAATAAGAAAAAGACACCTCAAGACGTTCCCCCTTCGATTTGAATTACTTTTCTTAATAACTACATCCTAGACCAAAATCATCTTAAAAATCGCTGTAACTCATAATCCCTCTCCCCGTCAAAACGTAACAATTTATGAGTATAAGAATATTTCCCAACCTTTAATATAATGTAAAATTAATAAGGAACTTAAAAAATGTTAATTAAAAAAGAGTTAGAAGTGGTTATATGAAGAAATTAATACTATGGTTTTTATTGGCCACATTCTCCCTAAATACTGTAGGATGTTCTAATAATGCGAATTCACTAACGGATAAGTCTAACTGTATCAACAAAGCTTGGTACAAAAAAACTATGTCATGTAATCATTTAAAAAACATTAAATAGTTAATGATAAAAGTCATAAAAAAAGAAACCTCAAAGCGCCTTCCTCCGACTTGAACCAATAATATTCGGATGGATTTAAAAAGAAGCATACATCGTTAATAAAGATGCAGACTTCAAAATAAAAAGTACACTAAGTAAACTCTTATTCAAAGATTTATATTAAGCACTAATATTTTAGAAGAAAGTTTATAAGTTTAAAACCTACAGGGAT
>NZ_JBNLYC010000095.1:0-17915 GCF_050172015.1 Bacillus sp. GMa5/1
TCAAACACCAGGAACAGTAAGACAAGGAGCAAATGAAGGAGGTCAAACACCAGGAACAGTAAGACAAGGAACAAGTGAAGGAAGTCAAACGGCAGGAACAATATCAAGCGGAAGTAGCCCGGCATCAATGGAAACATCAAGACCAGTGCCAAGTGGAGGAAGTCCGGCGCCAATGGAAACACCAAGATCAGTACCAAGTGGAGGAAGTCCGACACAAGTAGAAACACCAAGATCAGTACCAAGTGGAGGAAGTCCGACACAAGTAGAAACACCAAGATCAGTACCAAGTGGAGGAAGCCCGGCACCAATGGAAACATCAAGATCAGTACCAAGCGGAAGTAGCCCGACACAAGTAGAAACACCAAGATCAGTACCAAGTGGAGGAAGCCCGACACCAATGGAAACGCCAAGATCAGTACCAAGTGGAGGAAGCCCGGCACCAATGGAAACACCAAGATCAGCACCAAGTGGAAGTAGCCCGGCACCAATGGAAGCGCCAAAATCAGCACCAAGCGGAGGAAGCCCGGCATCAGCCGACATCGTAACGGTGACACATAGTAGCCCAATTATTCCTTATGAAAGTGATAAAGAAGTGGCAGCAAGTAGAGGTCAAGAAACACGGACATTAGGACAATATACAACCGAAAAAGTTAAAAATTCTACATCATCGGTGAAACAAAAGGTAAGAGGAGTGCAAGAGCGCATTCATAATTCGGAAACGGTACAGAATACAAAGCGTTTTTATCAGATGGGGCAAAACACGGGTAAAAGTTGGAGAGATATTGTAAACAAAAACAAAAATAAAAATAATACAGATAAAAAATAAGCGTAATCGTACGCTTATTTTTTATTGTCGAAAAGGAGGGAATCCCGATTAGAAGCTATCGGATTCCGAAGGAAATCAGTACAGAATTACGGATTAATAAAGTGCTTTATTTAATAGATTTCTTTTTATTAATTGGTTTATTAGTTGTAACAATGATTCTTAGGAACTTCGTACATGAGTCCTTTCAGTTACCATTTATTCTTTTCATGGTAGCTATTGCAATTATCATGATTTGGCGACCAAGTACGAATCCTCAAAAACGAATGTATGAAGTATTGATTATTACTTTGCTAAGAAGGAAAGGTGCATATTGCGCCATTGATAACGGTCAATAAGGGAGGGATCACATATGGCGTTATTCAGCGAAAAAGATGTAGAGAAAGAAGAGCCAAAACAACTAGAAAAACCGAAGAAAAATGCATTTCGATTTAACGAAAAAAACGTAAAAGAATCAATTTCTGAACCAAAAGAAATTGTGAAGGTGGTACCCAACAAAAAGAAAGAAGAAAAACCAAAGGTAGAACCAAAAGTAAAAAAACAGAAGAAAGAAAAGCCAAAGAAAGACCTTTTGAAAAAGAAAAATCCAAAAATGTTAGGTTTTTTATCTAGAAAAAAGAAAGAAGCGCCACCAAAGGTAAAGAAAAGTATTGCGGAAATTATGCAAATTGTAGACATGACGGAGGATGGCATATTTGAACTGAAAAATGAGGAGTTTTTAGAAATTCTTCAAGTCGAAGGTGACGATATGTTCTCTAAGAATAGCGATGAACAAGCATTTGTCATTTTCTCACATGCGTATTTTTATCAAGCCTACAAACAGTCCATTAAACTCGTTTTTTTAAACTTTCCATGTCAAACAACCGAACAACAACGTTATATAGAGAAGAAAATTAAAGAATGTACCAGTCCTTTGTATGAACGAATTTTAAATCAAAAGTTAAAAGAACTTCAGTTTTTAGAATGGGGCAGAACCAATCGTGAAGCCTTCTTATTTATTTATGGAGAAACGGAATTAATCGTAAAAGAACGTGTAGATGCAGCAAAGCGATATATCAAACGCTCTACTGAACTATTAGAGGTGGATGAAGAGAAAAAGTTAGAGCTTATGTTTAAATTGTTTAATCAAAATGCAAAATTAGGAACGAAAAATATATGGTAGTAAGGGGGCAACAATATGTTTGCGTTCAAGAGTAAAAAATCTAAAAAAGAAAAACAAGAGGAACTAAAAAAGAAGAAAGGTTACAACCCTTTTTTAGTGGCTAGAGTTCAGCCACAAGGGGGAATTAGTTTTAAAGAAAGTTATTTTCAAACAGGTGATGGATTAGGTACTTGCATTCATGTCTATGATTATCCAACAGAGGTAAATGATTTTTGGTTAGAGCAAATTATGAATATGCCGAATGTGATCACAACATTAGATGTCATGAGTGATAATCGAAATGAAGTTGTTGAATCGATTAATAAATCCATGAGTGAACAAAGTGTTCGGCATGATACAGCGAAGGATAATATAGATCGGATTGATGCGAAAAATGAATTTTTAGAGCTGGAAGCTCTCTATACGGATTTGAAACAAGGTGAGGTCATGAAACGTATTCACATTCGTATTTATGTTTCCGCTAGAACAATAGATGAGCTAGAAAAACAAGTAAAAGAAATCCTGGAAACATTAGAATCTTATAACTTTCGAGGAGCTGTTTTTTTAAATGAACAAGAGTATGAATGGGATGCACTCGTAACGAGCTTTGATACACAAAAAAATTATGTGAACCGAAGAAAAGGGAAAGAAATTCCGGCAGTCAGTTTGGCTGGTGGGTGTCCGTTTCATTATTCTTATTTGCATGATCCATACGGTACGTATTATGGAACAACGAAAACAAAAGGAAATGTTATTTTTGATATCTTCCATAAAGACAATCAAAGAAAGAGTTATAACGGTGTAATGATTGGGAAGTCTGGTGCGGGGAAATCAACATTGTTAAAAAAGAAAAGTGTTGATTATGCAAGTAAGGGTCATTTTGTTCGGATATTTGATGTTGTAGAAGAGTTTACAGATACAGTGAAAGAACTAGGAGGAAAGACCATCTCATTAGACGGTTCTCAAGGTCAAATTAACCCACTTCAAGTGTACAAAACAGCAGAACTTGAAGAAGTTAGTTTCACTCAACATCTATCTAAATTGACAATTTTTTATCGATTCATTGCGCCAGAAGCAAAAGATGATGAAATTAAAGAATATGAAAATTTGCTTCGTAAATTGTATATTCGTATGGGATTATGGAATGACGAAAAAGGGGCGAAAAATGAAATTACAACAAGAAAATCAAAAGAATATCCGATTTTCTCTGACTTTTTAATGTTTGTTCGTAAAGAATTATATCAAGATGTAGAAGCTAGAAAGCATCATGATAATTTAGGAGACAGTAGAATTCATCGTTTAGAATTAATTGAATTAAATCTTACAAATTTAGTAGAAGCATATGCAGAATTATTTGATGGTCATACTACAATTGAAGATTTCAAGAAAGAACAAGTTGTATCCTTTTCCTTACGGAATATATCCAGCTTTAAACCAGAAGTATTCCAGGCACAGATCTTTAATGTGTTAAATCTCCTTTGGGATGAAATGATTTCAAATGGTGCGCCTCAATTAAAAGCCTTTAACAAAAAGCAACTTGCTTTTGAAGATGTAACTCGTTATTTCATTATTATTGACGAGGCGCATCATATCATCAACACGAAAAAAGAAAGCGCTCATGCGCTACAATTTTTAACGAAACTTAGCCGAGAAGATCGAAAATACTTTGCAGGGCTTTTATATGCAAGTCACACGATTCGTGATTTTGTACCGGAAGGATCTTCGCAAGAAATGATTGATGAAATTAAAAAACTATTTGAACTTACACAGTACAAATTTATCATGCAGCAAGATAATAACAGTTTAGATATGTTACGAAAAGTATTTGCAGGACAGTTAAGTGAAAGTGAAATTGCAGCAATTCCACATTTACCAACCGGGGATGTCATTTTAAGTATTGGGGCTGTAAAAAACATTCATTTTCATGTAGAAGTAACAGACGAAGAATTGATGTTATTCGGGGGAGGTGCTTAATACCATGCATCTAGTTTTAAAGGTTATACCAAAGAAATGGCTCATCACTTTAGCGCTAATTGTGATGGGTCTTTTTTCTTTTCTTTTACTTGGAGTTATGAGTATTTTTATTGCGGCAATGGGTGGAGAAAGTGGAACAGACGCAGGTGATATTACGTATACAGGTGAAGGGCAAGTCATGAATGTTTCGCCCGAAGTTTTAAAATGGGAACCTACGATTCGGAAGCATGCGAAAGCTTTTGGCGTGGAACCGTTTGTCGCTTTAATGCTTGCTCAAATGATGCAGGAAAGCGGAGGCCGAGGTAGCGATCCGATGCAATCATCAGAGGGTGCTTTTAATACGAAATATTGTAAATCACCAAATTGTATTACTGATCCCGATTATAGCATTTGGGCTGGTGTACAGGAGTTTAAACATGCGATAGAAAGAGCCGGAGTAACGAGTCCAGGGGACATGGATCATATCAAAACAGCCCTTCAAGCATACAATTTTGGAACAGGATTTTTTGATTTTGTTGGCGCAAATGGTGGCAAGTATACGAAAGAGTTAGCAATTAAATTTTCACAACAACAGTATCAAAAAGTAAAACATACTGGCATGTATCATTGCCTTAGACCAGAAGCCGTACCATATCAAGCGTGCTATGGCGATATTTTGTACGTGGACGCAGTTTTAAAATATTATCAGCCGGGTTCTGTCGTTTCTGGTGGAGGAGGAAATCCAGGAAGTGGAGGCAGTAGTGGTTCAAAAGTTGCCGATGTAGGTCGCCAATGGATAGGGCGTTCTACCTATGTATTTGGTGGAGGACGTAACACAAATGACATCGCAAGAGGGATTTTTGATTGTTCAAGTTTTGTACGCTGGGCATTCGAACAAGTAGGGATGTATACCAGTCCGATAGGAGCTGTAAGTACGGAAACATTAAATAAAATCGGTACAAAAGTATCAGCAAATGATATGAAACCGGGTGACGTTATTTTCTTTGATACCTACAAACATGACGGACACGTTGGAATTGTAATTGATAAAAATACTTTCATTGGTTGCCAAACGAATAAAGGTGTTTCTATTGAAGATTTAAATAATCCGTATTGGAAAAAAGTCTTTTCTGGTCATGTAAGAAGGTTCTAAAAACCGAAGGAATGGGAGACTGAAAGAATGAAAGATAAACGAAAATTTTTGTTTATTGTGTTTGTCATTTTAGTTGTAGGTGTGACAGCTTTTAATATCTATTTGAGCAAAAAGTCAATGAGTGATGGCAAAGAAAAACAGTTAAAACTTTCAAATGAATTACTAACAAAACAAAATGAAGACTTAAAAAAACGACTAGATAAGGTGCTTCCTTCCGCACAGGAACAACAGAGAAGGGCATACTTATCGACAGCCGAAACATTTATACAATTATCATTTCACAGAGAAAAAGAAGGGTACAGTGAGCGAAAAGAAAAGGCAAAATCCATTATGAGCGAAGAACTTTTACAACAATTTTATCCAACTGATAAATACGAATTAGGAGATACGTATAAAACGAAACCAATAGAAATGAAGTTTTATTTACAAGAAAATGAACCCGATAAAGAGGAGGTAAATGTGTTAGCTGAATTTATAAATGTCACGACAGATTCAACGCAAAACCGAGAAGAAAAAGTAAACAATGTGTTACGAATCATCATGAAAAAAGATAAGGAAACATGGCGAGTTACAAGTGTGGAAGAGTTAAATATGAAAGTTTTATAACGAAAAAGGTGGGGTGAGAGTGTGATAGGTGCAATTGGTAAGAAGAGTGGAAGAATCAATCTAAGAAAAAATAAGTCGTGGATCTACCTAACAATTATCAGCTTTCTATTTTTTGGATTTTTCGCTTTCTTGACATCTAAAATTTACATGCCAAACGATGAAAAACTATTCCATACAGAGACAAATAAAGTAATTAAGTTGTCGGGTATGGGGAAGTTGATGGTAGAAAAAAGGGAATACAATCCACACAAAAACTTTATACAAATTTACTTTCGATTAGAAGGATATGAGGAAACAGGATATACATTTAAGGCACAGCAAAAAGCAAATCCAGGTGTTCAATTACCTGTCAAAGTATTGTACGAAGAGAACGGAAAATACGTTGTAGAAGTAAAAGACTTATCTCCGAATTGGGGAGCGTTAGCTTTCGATATTTACAATAAAAATGGTGAGAAAGAACAAATGGATATTCGTAAATTTACACAAGATGTTAACGAATCTGAAGAAGAAAATGCAGCAACAAAAAGTCCGAATAAATTAGTTCAGACGATTTTTACCGATCAAAGAAAAACAAAAGCAAATGATGAATTGTTAGCTGAAGATAAAAAAACATATGAGCTAGATTTTATAGAAAGAGACAAACAGGATATAGAAACAAAGATCAAGAATTACGGGAAAGCAATCAAACTAGAAGAAGAAAATGCGAAGACAGTTTATGAAAAAGTAAAAGAATTACAAGATGAAATGAAGTATCAAACGGAAGCAGAAAAAACGGAAACACAATCCAAAATAGCATCCTTAGAATCTAAAATAAAATCATCAGAAAAGAACGTGGAATTGTTTAAAGGGGAACAAAAAATTGCACGAGATAAGATCAAAAAATTAGAAGAAAAGGCACAAGAAAAGGCACAAGAAATTAATAAAAAGTGAAAAAAGATATAGGGACACAATGGAGACATTGAGGTGAAATAAAGGGACACGAAAGGGACACTAAGAAAAAATAACGGGACATGATGGAGACATTAATCAAAAAGATAGGGACGTAATGGGGACATTCAACTTCTTTCCTTGTTCCCATCGTTTTGCTAGGCTCCGCCTAGCTTCACACCTTAGGTGGGAACAAAAACCCCTTATGCTCTTCTCACTATTTTTTGATCTCTGCCCAGATTTGCAGAAAGGAGAGGGGAAAGTGGAAATCAGAATTAGAGAAGTAGATCCAATTGCCGTAAAGAAAATAGATGAAATTGCAAAGAGGAAAGGATTATCCCGGCAGAAATTTTTGAAAGACCAAATTGAAATGTTGGCATTTTTTCAGCAACAAAATAAAAGGGAAATGGAATTAGAAAATCTCATTGAAAAGAATATCCATATGATGAGTGATTGTTATAGCGCAATGGAAAAAATGAATGAGTTTATTCAAATGATGATACAGGATGTTGAAAATGAGTAGTGCCGTTCCTGTTCAGTCTTCCGTCACACCAGGTGTTGTTTTAAAAACGAAATTTGTGTTACCAGGTTCGAAAGCCTTTCAGAACTATGTTGATTATGTAGATCGGGAGGAAGCGAAAAGTGAAGTGAAGTTGAATCCGAAAATGTTTGAAACGTATCAAGACTATATGGGTAATTCAGAGAAGACATCGGCACTATTTACGGAACACGCAAATCGTTTAACAGAAAGTGAGAAAAAGTCCTTAAAGGAAATGTTTAAAACCGCTCATGAGAATGGAAGTATCATGTGGCAAGATGTCATTTCTTTTCATAATCCCTGGCTAGAGAAACAAGGAATTTATGATGAGAAAACAAAAACGTTGGATGAGAAAAAGTTAATGGATGTAACAAGGCTTATGATGAAGGAAATGCAAAAAAGAGAAGGGTTGGAAAAAAGCTCTATTTGGTCGGCAGCCATTCATTTTAATACGGATAATATTCATATTCATGTAGCAACTGTTGAACCATTTCCAACGAGAGAACGTGGTAAAAGAAAACCAAAAACATTAGATGCGATGAAGGGGAAAGTCATAAATAATCTGTTAGATCGTAAGCAGGAGCAAAAACAAATTAATGATCTGATTCGAAATAATATGGTGGGAAAGAAAAAAGTGGATTCCGTTTTTGACTGGCGTAATCAACATTTGAAACCACTGTTTTTAAGAATTTATAAACAGTTACCAAGCGATAAAAGACAGTGGCAATATAGCTACAATACAATTCAATCATTGAAGCCGGAAATTGATGAATTAAGCAGTCGATATATTCAACATCATCATAAAAAAGATTACGATCAATTTCTCCAAAAGTTAGATAAAGAAGTCCAAGTTTTTAAAGAAGCATATGGGGAAGGAAAGTATGATAAGAAGCAATATGAAAATTACAAGACGAATAAAATTAATGACTTGTATAAAAGAATGGGTAACGCCTTTTTACAAGAAATGAAGGCATATGATAAAGAACAAAAGAGAATACATCATTTGAAAAAATCAAAGCCGTTTCAAAGATTCCAACAGAATGTATCTATTCAGTATTCTATGAGGAAAGTGGAACGAGCTTTTAAAAGTGAATATGAAAGTTGGAAGAACCAAAAGTATTATGAGCGTATGCAAAGGGAAAGTGCCTATGAAAATGAAAGGGGTTAGATCATGGGTAATGAAAAAATTCGAATGAAATTATCGTTGAGTGAAGATGTGCATCAATACATTCAAGACTATATGGATGAAAATAATATTACACATCCAGGGGATGCTATATCGAAAATTTGTATGGAGCATCAAGCATCAAAAACTTCAGAATGGTCATTGAATTATATTTCTGAAGTTGTAACAAAAAACTTACACGATGTGTTGAAAAGTGAACTAACAAAAATTCGTCTTGGTGCAAATAGTGCGGATAGAAATACGCAAATTTTAATTGAGCTATTAAATGGTTATTTCTTTTTAGAGGGCGTAGATAGCCTTATTACGACTGATAAACAAGAGATGGGGAGTGTGAAGATAGCAAAAGAAGTCGTAGCGGAACGGATTAGTCATGCAAGACAAAAACGTATAGATCATGAGGCATCAAAGAACAATGTAACGTAAGCTACATTGTTCTTTTTTATAAAAAAATAGGAGGTTAGTAAGATGTTATTATTTCATGAGGATATTGCATTAGGAGTCATTAAAGAGGTTGGAGAAGGTGAACTTGTTTTACTAGTAAAAGATGAAGAACTAACAATCAAAATTACACGAGAACAAGAGGAAGAGCTTGCAGTCCATGTCATGAATCAAGAAAATATGTTAGTTCCGGTTAATGTAAAAACTCATGAGCTTTTCTTTGATACAGCTGAGAGATGGAATGAAGAAGAAATGGAGGAATTACAAAAAGCGAGTGAAAGAGTAGGAGAAGATCATGAGTAAAAGTTATAAGAAAAAGTATCAAACGAAATCACCAGAAGAAAAGAAAGAAGCAGTGCAAGCTTTAACAAAAAAGATGGAAAAAAGCGTAGAAGGTTATTTTCGTACACCGGAAGATTTAAAAGAGTATTTAACTTTTATGGCAAAGTTTTATTACTATTCACCATCTAATATTTCATTAATACAGAGTCAATTCCAGGGAGCCAGTGCAGTTGGTTCCTTTTCTTTTTGGAAAGAAAAAGGATTTCCGGTTAAGAAGGGTGAGAAAGGAATAAAAATCCTTGTTCCAAACCGAACTGTAGCAAAATTTAAGGACAAAGAAGGCGCTTGGAAAACAGTAACTAAAGCAAATGAGCAAGAGAAAAAACAAATTGAATCTAAAAGCATAGAAGTGAAACCAGGTCGCTTATATTTTGCTGTCGGTCATGTGTTTGATGTATCCAAAACAAACGCAAAAGCGGAAGATCTTCCTCGTATTTTTCCGAATCGTTGGCTAGAAGGGAGCGTTACAGATTACCAGAGTTTGTACAAGGGAATGGAAGCCATTGCGGAAAAAAACTTAGTGAAAATTATTGCACCAAAATCAGAGTTGGGCGTTGCAAAGGGTGTAAGTTACCCCTTAACAAAAGAGGTCGCTTTGAATCCACGAAATAGTGAATTACAAAATGTAAAAACTCTTCTTCATGAATTGGCACATGCCAAACTTCATACCGCAGAGACGCATATGAATTACACAGCGCCAGAAAAAGAGTTCCAAGCAGAAATGACAGCTTATGCCGTTTCTTCTTATTTTGGGATTGATACGAGCGAATATTCGTTAGGATATTTAGCGAGCTGGACACAAGGAAAAGAAATGAAAGATAAAACGAAGTTGTTGAAAGAAGTACATGAAACTTCGATTGAATTTATTGAGACAATTGAAAACACATTAGAAAAGGAAAAAGAACAAATAAATGAAAAAGAGGTGGAAAGTATGGCAAATAAAAATGAAAAACAGGACGAAAAAAATATTTTATTGGTGGAATTTATGAGTTTAAGTAACACGACACAAGAGCTTGTTTCTGTTACGGAGTTAAGGGAACAAGCGGATAGAAACCGAGCGTTTGAGCCCATAGAAGGCGCAGAAAAATTGAGTGATAAAGAATTTATTGATGCATTTAACGTGGCAAATCAAGAGAAGTATGCAGCATTAAATCAGGATGAAATTACTCGTCCAACTATGTTAATTCAATGGAGCGAAAACGAAAATTTTAAGGGTAGTCAGTTGATTCCATTTGGAGAGGCCAATGAAAAAATGGCTGAAGTCATTAAAAATATTGAAAAAGCAAAAGAGGAAGCAAGAGAAAGGGATGAATACGTACCATATGATAAAACTCGTTATCATATTGCCATTCCAAAAGAAGTAGATAGAGATTTTGGGAGAATGGAGCTTGTGAGTATGGATCGTTTGGATATGGGGGATGGGGACTACAAGACACCATATGAACAAGTATTAAACGAGAAAAGGTATCTATCGGATGAAGTGAAACAAGCGTTACGAGATGAAGTGATGAATTATAGAAATAGCAAAGAAATACCGATGGAAAAAGCACAGAAAAGTACATTGGAAAAAGCAAAAGAGACACCTAATCACTTAGTTACAATTGAAGTATTAGCAAACAGTATACAAGATGAAGAGCAGGCAAGAATCCACATGATGGATGCCATTACGAAAGATATAAATTATTTGTCTGTATGGAATCAAGATAAAACAGATCGGGACGATTTATATGTTTCCCTCATGGAAAAGAACGGGAAACGAGAAAATGTGTATCTAGATAACATTTTGAAACCAGATTTATATGAAAAGGTTCAAAGCTCTATATTTGATGGAAGAGGAAATTTGTCATTTGTTGTTTATGAAAAAGATGCAAATATGAGTCTAGATGAAATCGTAAAAGATGAACGATATGGACTCTTAGTTGATAAAGCGGAGGGACAAAAAGATTACTCATTTAATGAAAAGGAAGTGGAATTGTATAAAGAAATGAAAAAGGAAGGATATGCACCTATTGTCTCTTTAGATCAACAAATTCAACCTTCAAAAGAAAAAGAATCGACTACATTAGATAAGGACTTAAGCCGAAAATTCGAAGCATACAGACGTTCACAATATGAAGAAACACCAGATAATATTGATAGTATTGTCACTCGTGTAAAAGCTGAAGAGCGGTATTATACAACGAAATATGTTTCGATCGATAATGAGCTGGTAAGCCAGGAACACGTAGTAAAATTAGAAAATCAGGTGGATGAGAAGCTTGGAAAGGAAGGAATAACAGTGAATCAGTCTACAACTTCAAAGGAAATGGATTTTGATAAAAAGTTTCAGCCATTGAATGGAAAAAAACGAATGATAAAGAAAAAGATAAGGAAATAGATCCTGGGAATGTAGATCAGTTGAAAACTACAAAGAAATCAGGTAGAAAAAGAGAAACAATGGAAATGGAACGATGAAAAATTTTATAACAGTAAAAGCAGATTAAATCATTTTTTGTTACTCAATTGAGATAACGGAGAGTGATTTTTTTATATCTAAAAATGAAAGAGGGTAAAAGGAAAAGCCCTCTTTCTTATTTATAGAACGAAAGGAGAGAATGCCATGAATGGATGGCTGTTTGCGGGCTGTATGTTCCTTGTAGCTGTCTTTTTGAACACATTGTTATTATTTTGGTCACGAAATGATGAAAAAGCGGAGAAATAAGAAATGGAAGCGTGAAACTGAAATTGTAGATTAATAGGAGGTACTACGTATGGGAAAAACATTATTTATTGCAGAAAAGCCGAAGGTAGCTGTTGAATTATTAAAATCACCTAGATTTAAAAACTCAAAAAGATATCCAGGGAGCAAGCCTTATTATGGTTACTATGAAAATGAAAATTACATTATTAGTTGGTGCCGGGGGCATTTATTAGAGCTAAAACATCCGGAAGAAATGGATGAGCGATACAAAGAATTCAAATTTGATCACTTGCCAATTATTTTAGAGCCGGAATATAAAGCGAAATCGGATAGTCTTGAACAAATTCAAATATTAGTTAAGCTGTTAAATCGTCCCGATGTAGATCATGTGGTCAACTCCTGTGATGCAGATAGAGAGGGTGAGCTTATCTATCGAGAAATATATGAACATGCAGGTGTGAACAAGCGAGAATCCCGTCTTTTTATCTCTTCCTATGAAGCCGCAGAATTAGAAGGAGCATTAAACCGATTAGAACCAGGAACAGACTATGACGGGCTTGCAAAGTCGGCTAAAGCAAGGCAATACCTGGATTATATTCTAGGGATTAACGTTACAAGAGGATGTACATCCAAACTAGCAAAAAATCAATTTTTATTGGCTTCTGGTCGTGTTCAAATGTGTATCTTGAATGAAATCCGTCAGAGGGAAATCGCTATCCAAAATTATAAAGAACAAACCTATTACAATTTGAAGCTACTAACGGAAAACGGTTTATCACCAGTAATGAAAACAGAAGAACAACTGATAGATCCATCGCCACTACAAAAGCTTGGAGGTAGCTTGAAAGAAACGAATGTAATCGTAACGGAATTTAAAGAGAGTACGAGAAAAAAGAAACCAAAATTATTATATAACTTAACGGATATCTACAAAGATGCTCACGCCAAACTGAAGATAAATGCGGAAACAGCAAAAAAACACATTCAGAGTTTGTATGAAGAAGGCTTTATTACTTATCCTCGTTCTTCATCCAGGCATTTACCTACTGAGCAAGTGGAACGAGTGAAGGAAGTAATGGCAGCATTGGAAAAGAGCGCCTATGCAAATCTCGTACAACAAGTGGTTCCATCTTCTATTACGAAAAAACATACTACTTTTAATGATGAGTTAGTCAGCAGTCACTTTGCCATCATCCCAACAAAAAAATTATATGTCGGGACCAACCGAAATCCATTAGAAAAACAGTTATATGACTTAATTGTAAAACGATTTATCGGGAATTTTATGAAACCAGCAATCTACCTGGTAAGAGAAGTACATTTTATAGATCAAGAGGGCAATACCTACAGTACAAAAGAAAAGATCCTACAAGAGAAAGGGTTTCTAAGCGTGTTTCAAGAGGATATAGAAGAAGGTTCAGTTGAAGCATTTCAGATACCTATTTTACGAGAAGGAGATTCTTTCAGAATCGTTCAGTATGACTTGATTGAGTTTCGAACAAAGAAACCAGCCTATCATACGGAAAGTTCCATTTTAACCTTTATGGAAACGGCAGGATGTAAATTAGATGATGAACATTTGAAAGAACTTATGAAAGGAAAACGGATTGGGACAGTCGCAACGGAAGAAACGTTTATTCCAAAACTGTTAGAGCGAAGCTATATTGATGTTACTAACAGTCAGATTCGAACTACTAATATTGGTCGTGCGTTTATAGATGCTTTTCCGGTAGATGAAATCAAAAATCCAGCTTATACGGCTGAAATGGAAGGGATGATCTACATGATCGAAAAGAATGAAATGAAATATGAGGAATTTGTAGAGAAAACGAATACGTTTGTAAAAGACACAGTGGAACAATTAGGCGCAATGGATGATAAAGTGTCGGATAGCATTATTAATACCTGGAATCAGCAGATTGAGGTGTGCAAATGCCCTTGTAGAAAAGGAAAAATCCTTCATAAAGGAAACTTTTACGGGTGCAGTAATTATCCGGAATGTGAAATCTCCTTACCGAAAAAAATTAAAGAAAAAGCGATTCCGGAAGCGCAAGCGAAAAAGCTGTTCGAGGATAAGAAAACAGATCTTTTAAAAGGATTTAAGTCCAATGAGAAGGAGTTTTCCGCTTATCTCGTGTTACATGAAGGAAAAGTTAAATTTCAGTTCCCAACACAAGAGGAGCTGTCATTTGGTAAATGTCCAAAATGTAAAAAAGGGGATATGCTTCATCGTAAAACATTTTATGGATGCACAGAGCATAAAAACGGATGTGATTTTATGTTACCAGCCAAAATGAAAGGGAAAGCAATCCCTGGCAATCAAATGAAGAAGCTACTTCAGTATAAAACAACGGATTTTATCAACGGCTTTCAAGGAGAAAAGGGAGAATTTACAGCAGCTATCTATATGGAAGCGGACGGAAGTTTGAAATTCCGTTTTCCAACGACTGAAGATCGTACCATTGGTAAATGTCCATTGTGTAAGAGTAGGGTTCTTGTAGGGAAAAGTAACTATTTATGTGAGAAATACAAAAAAGGCTGTGACTTCATTATTTTTGGTACATTCTCTGGTAAAAATTTAAGTAGTAACCATGTGAAAAAGTTATTAGAAAAGAATGTGACAGATCAGATTAAAGGGTTTATCTCAAATAAAAACGGGAAGAAATTTGACGCTCGTTTATCATACAGCGTACAGGAGAAGCGATTAAAATTCTTATTCGGCAAATAAAAATGAAATGTAACAACTATAAGTAGCAAAAGAGGACTAGGAAACGGAATAGTCCTCTTTTTTATTTCATTTTATAGAGTAAAGGGGGGATTCCGTAATGGCATATGTCAGTGCGGAGGATGCGATGAAAGCAAGAAAAGTTGACTTGATTTCATATCTGGAAGCAAAAGGAGAAACGTTTAAGAAAGAAGGAAATTATTATCGTCATACGGAACATGACAGTCTCATCATTAAAGGAAACCAGTACGCCTGGAATAGTCGAGGGGAAAAAGGATATGGAGCGATTAGCTTTGCGATGATGTACTATGATATGACATTCCCACAAGCCGTAATGGACATTCAGAAGGGGGACTACAAAGAGTTTGATCGTTCAAAAGCTGAAGAAGAGCGTAAAAAAGAGCAGCAACCATTTAGTTATCCCAAACACCTGGAAGTAAATAAGCAAACAGAGATTAAAGAATATCTGGTTAATGAACGGAAAATAGATCCTCGCTTGGTGAATTGGCTGATAAAAAAGGATCTCATCGCCCAGGATAAGAAAAACAATGTGGTGTTTAAATGGAGAGAAGAAGGAGGCAAAGGACAAGTCATTGGTATGAACCGTCAAGGTACAGTAAAAATGGAGAATAAAAGAGGAAGCTTTAAGCAAATTGTACCGAATTATGAAAAAATCAATGCCGGTTTTACGGTTGATGTCGGTAAACCGGATAAGATTTATTTTTATGAAGATCCAATCGACATGTTATCTCATTGGAGCATTAAACAAAATAATATCCAAAACGCTCGTCTGGTTTCTATGCATGGATTGAAGTCAAAAACAGTGATTCAATCTTTAATGGATGCGAAAAAAGAAGGGCACGATATTAAAGAGGTCATCATGGCAGTTGATAATGATAAGGCTGGGAAAGACTTCATTCAGACAATGAAATGCTTTGTCGATTTTAAAGAGGATATTCCAACGAATGAAAAAGATTGGAATGATGTTCGTAAGAAACAAGTGAGTGAGCAACAGGCAAAAGAAACAGCCCAACCAAAGAAAATGAAACCAATTAAAGAGGTGGAGCGAAGTGTCTAATCTACCAGAAATGCCAAACATATTACAAATTTTGATGTATGGTTTTATCCTTTATGTTCTTTTTCGTATTTGTAAATTCATGTACCGGAAGATCCAGGAGCGAAGAATATTAAAGCGAATGGCTAAGTCTGGTATTCGCTATATAGACAAAATGGACGGACATCAATTCGAGGTATACCTAAAAGCTCTCTTTCGAGAGTTGGGTTATTCTCCAACAGTTACAAAGCAGTCAAATGATTTCGGAGCGGATTTGGTATTGAAGGGGAAGAATCGTATTGTCATCCAGGCGAAACGCTACGGGATGAAAAATAGAGTCGGCATCAGTGCCGTACAAGAGATATATGCAGCACAAGCCTATTACAAAGCACAAGAGGGCTGGGTTGTAACAAACAGTGTATATACAAGACAAGCGAAAGAATTAGCGGAGGCATGCCATGTAAAACTTATAGATCGTGTAGAACTTCAGAAATTGATTAATAAAATTAATCCCGAATATTCGGCTGAAGATGTGTATCAAGGGGTAAAACCTGCAGAACGGAAATGTCCCACATGTAAACATGATTTAGTCGTTCGAAATTCGAATAAAACAGGTAATAAGTTTTTTGGCTGTTCACAATATCCCACATGTACACATACGGAACCAATTAATTTATGAGCTGTGATGAAAATCCGGCTCTTTTTTTATTTGTTTAAAGAATACATGAAAAAAATCAGTTTAACTAAAAAATGACCCTTCAGATTTGCTTGTATGAGGTTTTGAAGGAGTTATCAATATAATAAGTCGTATTTGTTGTAAAAACGCATGTAAAGAGAGAAAGGGAATTTATATGCGTTTTTAGGTTTTTTAGGAAAAATAAAAAGGGTAGCCATTATTTACGACTTAACCCTTTGTCTACGATTTGACGAATTGCTTCGTTTCGGTTCTTCAGCTTATTTTCATGCCAATAATTTTCTATTTGTTCTACTTGTTCTTTTGTAAAAGTAACTAAAATTTGAGTGTACTTGTCTTTGTTAACAGCCATATTACAACCTCCTCTATAAAAAACATTATAAGTTATATAACTTTATTGAGGAGGTTATTACATGGAACGGAAAGTTAAAAAGATGATGGCTGATCTTCAATTTATTATGAATCATGGTCAAATCAGTGTAGATTTTATGGATCAAGGATATAAAAGAATGCTTTTTAGTGCATTAGAAGCTACGGGAGAACAGTTTAATGTTCATACCAATGAACATAATGAAACAACCTTGTTCTTAGAGTTAATTTAGTAAATTTACGCAATGAGGAGCTGTTAATGATGGAACAGTTAACTATTTTTGACGTAATGGATGAAACTAAAAATAAGCTTTATGAGGTATTAGAGAAAAATGAATTAAATTATAAAATTCATAAATACTATTTATATTCGAATTATGAAGGGGCTGTTCAGTATTACTATATAAGAACAACTGATAATACAATTATTGATTTATGTCTCTCGGATTTTCCAGAAATCTTCGCTGTCCATGAAGGATTTAGCGATAAACAAATTAGAAAGATTTATAACTGGAACTTATAAGCTATATAAATAACAAATTTAATTATTGGAGGAATGAGACATGAAAATTGGTGTATCTGAGTGGAAAGCATTGAAAAGAGAGACAAAGTTAAAGCTATTGCGCTATGCGATGTTAGAAAGTAAGTATAAGTATGCAAAATAAAAGCTCTTTATTTGCAAAAGCAAACAAAGAGCAAAAGTCTGAGTGACCGTAGATGAAAGAAATTGACTGATTTCTTTCATATTTATTTTAACATATATAAAGATATCAAGAAAAGTGGCATGTAGAATTGATGAAGGTCGTATTTCCTTTCAGCAAGGGTTTAAAGAATTTCTTATAATGATGGTCTGTTTTTGGTTCATTATGTTTCTCATGTATGGTGAAAGCCTGTTACAATAGAATGGAGTCGAAAGTCTAAATACCCTTAGGTAGCTCTCATAGGTGTAAGATCTATGGGGGCTTTTATAACAAGGAAATATAAAATTTCACGTACCATAATGTTTAATAAAAAATAAAACACATAATCAATAGTCTACATTTAATTTTGTGCTTAATTAATCCGCTTAATGGATTCGGTCTCGTCTGTTTTGGATACTATCTTATGTGAAATGGCGATATTATTTTTATATTGGATAGATTTCTTGTGGAATATGTACCTAGAGCCGTATTTCAATTTAAATATGATAGTATTACACTTAGTGTTGGTTTGTAATTAAGTCACGAAGTTTTGAAAAAAGTTTTATTGCAGATCTATAAAATAGTTGTCGCTAAAGATGGTGTGAA
>NZ_JBNLYC010000096.1:0-17866 GCF_050172015.1 Bacillus sp. GMa5/1
TACAATTTTAAAAGCTAATACTACTAAAGAAGATGTTATGAAAGTAATCGAAGAAGCAAAGGAATATAAATTCGCTTCTGTTTGTATTAACCCAACATGGGTAAAATTAGCGGCTGATGAACTAGCTGGACATGATGTAGACGTTTGTACTGTAATCGGTTTCCCATTAGGAGCAAGCACGACTGAAACAAAAGCATTTGAAACAAAAGATGCTATTGCAAAAGGTGCAACTGAAGTTGATATGGTAATCAACGTAGGCGCTTTAAAAGATGGTGACAACGAACTTGTTGAAAAAGACATTTATGAAGTAGTACAAGCAGCAAAAGGAAAAGCTCTTGTAAAAGTAATCATTGAAACTTGCCTATTAACAGATGAAGAGAAAGTACGCGCTTGTGAATTATCAGTAAAAGCTGGTGCTGACTTCGTAAAAACTTCAACTGGATTCTCAACTGGCGGAGCAACTGCTGAAGATATCGCATTAATGCGTAAAACAGTAGGACCAAACGTTGGTGTAAAAGCATCTGGCGGTGTTCGTACACGTGAAGATGCAGACAAAATGGTAGCTGCTGGAGCTTCTCGCGTTGGAGCAAGTGCTAGTGTTGCAATCGTATTAAATGATGCAAAAGGTGCTACAGATAACTACTAATCATTAATGAAGTGAAGAGCAATAGATACACAAAGTAAAGTGTATCTATTGCTTTAATAATTGAAAAAAATGTAAGCGGATACGAATGGGAGGAGACGGCTTATGAAATACTTAATTGGTATTTTTGGCCTCGTATTGATTTTAGGTATCGCTTGGCTTGCTAGTAATAATAGAAAGAAAGTCAAATATCGCCCAATCATAACGATGGTTATATTACAATTTATTTTGGGGTTTTTATTATTAAATACAAGTGTAGGGAATATATTAATTAGCGGAATAGCAGATGGTTTTGGAGAGTTATTAAAATATGCCGCTGATGGTGTGAATTTCGTATTTGGTGGATTAGTAAATCAAAAAGAGTTTTCGTTCTTTTTAAGTGTATTAATGCCAATCGTATTTATATCAGCTTTAATAGGTATTTTGCAACACATTAAAGTATTACCTATTATTGTGAAATCTATCGGTCTAGCATTAAGTAAAGTAAATGGAATGGGGAAACTAGAATCATATAATGCAGTTGCTTCTGCGATTTTAGGACAATCTGAAGTGTTTATTTCAGTTAAGAAACAATTAGGGTTATTGCCAGAGAAAAGAATGTATACATTATGTGCATCTGCAATGTCTACCGTTTCAATGTCTATCGTCGGATCATATATGGTGTTATTAAAACCGCAATATGTTGTAACCGCTTTAGTGCTTAACTTATTCGGTGGCTTCATCATTGCTTCTATCATTAACCCGTATGAAGTTACTGAGGAAGAAGATATGTTAGAAGTACAAGAAGAAGAGAAAAAGACTTTCTTTGAAGTATTAGGGGAATACATTATTGATGGATTTAAAGTTGCGATTACAGTAGCAGCTATGTTAGTCGGTTTCGTTGCTCTTATCGCATTCATTAATGCAGTATTTAAAGGTGTAATCGGTATTTCATTCCAAGAAATTCTTGGTTATGTATTTGCACCATTTGCATTTATTATGGGTGTACCTTGGCATGAAGCAGTTAATGCCGGAAATATTATGGCAACAAAATTAGTATCGAATGAATTTGTCGCTATGACAGATTTAGCACAAGGAAACTTTAATTTCTCAGATAGAACGACAGCGATTATATCTGTATTCTTAGTTTCATTTGCAAACTTCTCTTCAATTGGGATTATTGCAGGGGCGGTTAAGAGCTTAAATGAAAAGCAAGGGAATGTAGTCGCAAGATTTGGTTTGAAATTACTATTCGGTGCAACATTAGTAAGTTTCTTATCAGCAACAATCGTTGGCTTATTATTTTAATAGATTCGTATCATATAAAAAGGAATGGTGATTGTAATGAGAATGGTAGATATTATTGCAAAAAAACGTGACGGCAAAGAATTAACGACTGAAGAAATCAAATTCTTTATTAATGGATATACAGACGGAAGTATTCCTGATTATCAAGTGAGTGCGCTTGCAATGGCAATCTTCTTTAAAGATATGACAGATCGCGAACGTGCAGATTTAACGATGGCGATGGTTGAGTCTGGTGAAACGATCGACTTATCAGCAATTGAAGGAATTAAAGTAGACAAACATTCAACTGGCGGTGTTGGTGATACAACAACTTTAGTATTAGGACCATTAGTTGCTGCTTTAGATGTACCAGTAGCAAAAATGTCTGGTCGTGGTTTAGGACATACAGGCGGAACAATTGATAAATTAGAAGCGGTAGAAGGATTCCACGTTGAAATTACAAAAGAACAATTTATTGATATTGTAAACCGTGACAAAGTAGCTGTTATTGGACAAACAGGAAACTTAACACCTGCAGATAAAAAGATTTATGCATTGCGCGACGTAACAGGAACTGTTAACTCAATTCCTTTAATCGCAAGTTCAATTATGAGTAAAAAAATTGCAGCTGGTGCTGACGCAATCGTACTTGATGTAAAAACAGGTGCTGGTGCATTTATGAAAACAGAAGAAGATGCAAAAGAATTAGCACATGCAATGGTACGTATCGGAAATAATGTAGGACGTCAAACTATGGCAGTTATTTCGGACATGTCACAACCGCTTGGTTTTGCGATTGGTAACGCTCTAGAAGTAAAAGAAGCGATTGATACGTTAAAAGGTGAAGGTCCAGAAGATTTAACAGAATTAGTACTTGTATTAGGTAGCCAAATGGTCGTACTTGCGAAAAAAGCAAATACGTTAGAAGAAGCTCGTGAAATGCTAATTGAAGTGATGAAAAACGGAAAAGCAACTGAGAAATTTAAAGAGTTCTTAAGCAATCAAGGCGGAGATAGCTCAATTGTAGACAATCCAGAAAAAATGCCACAAGCTAAGTATGTAATTGATGTACCTGCAAAAACTTCAGGTGTTATTTCTAACATTGTTGCAGATGAGATTGGTATTGCAGCTATGTTACTTGGTGCAGGTCGTGCAACGAAGGAAGATGAAATCGATTTAGCAGTAGGATTAATGTTACGTAAAAAAGTTGGCGATGCAGTAAAAGAAGGCGAGCCATTCGTAACAATCTACGCAAATCGTGAAAATGTAGAAGATGTAAAAGCAAAAATTTACGAAAATATTTCTATCGCTGAAACAGCAGTGGCTCCTAAATTAGTTCATACAGTTATTACTGACTAATCATCATTTCGTTTACTTTGAGGGGGAAATAATATGGGTAAGAAAAAATATATTGAAGAAGCAAACAAGATGTTATCGAAAGCGTATATTCCGTATTCTAAATTTCCTGTTGGCGCAGCGTTAGTTACGAAAGAAGGGAAAATCTATACTGGTTGTAATATAGAAAATGCTTCTTACGGTTTATGTAACTGTGCAGAAAGAACAGCAATATTTAAAGCAGTATCAGAAGGTGAGCGCGATTTTAGTTACTTAGTTATTACAGGAGAAACTGATGGACCGATTTCACCATGTGGTGCGTGTAGACAAGTAATTGCTGAATTCTGTGACCCGAAAATGCCTGTATTATTAACGAATGTAAAAGGTGATGAAAAAGAAGTGACTGTTGAGCAGTTACTGCCAGGTGCTTTCTCAATAGAAGATTTAAAATAAATTGAAAAGCCATTCTACAATTATTATTTGTGGAATGGCTTTTTTATTTTCAAAAATTGAATGTAATATTTTGTTCATACTCCGTTCATAAACTTTGCTTAAAATAATTGCAGCGAATATAGAAAGTTTACAACAGGAGGAATAGAATGAAGAAATTATATAATGCGGCATTTATTTACTTAATTATTGGTTTATTATCAGGTGTATTTGCAAGAGAGTATTCGAAAGCACAAGGAATTAAAGGATCCACAATGTTGCAATTAGTGCATACACATGTATTAGTGCTCGGTTTTGTATTCTTTTTAATTGCTTTAGCCTTATGTAAAGTGTTTCATGTACAAGAAACAAAGAGCTTTTGTGCATGGTTTGTTGTTTATAATGTAGGAGTAATCTTTACTATTGCTACAATGCTATGGAGAGGTCTTCTACAAGTAAATGGAACTGACTTTTACGGTTTAAGCCATATGGCTGGATTAGGTCATGTTATTATAAGTGTCGGGCTCGTTTGGTTTATGATTTTGCTCAAAAAGTCTTTTAAATAGATAGGAGTGGGAAGAGTATGATAGCACTTTTATCAAGTATTTTAGCGGTTTGTATGGCTGTTGGTGTCATGTTTCTGCGCTTTAAAGCAGCGAAAAAGCCGGTAGCGAAAAAGAAAATTATATTGCCGCCAATTTTTATGAGTACAGGCGCAACGATGTACTTTTTACCAGAGTTTCGATTAACATCGTTAGAAATAGTTGAGGCAATTAGTATAGGGCTTATCTTTTCTATTTTTCTTATTAAAACAACTAAGTTCGAAATAAAAGGCGAACATATATTTATGAAACCGTCAAAAGCATTCATATTTATTTTAGTAGGCTTATTAGCTGTACGCGTGGCATTAAAGTCATATTTAAGCCAATCAATTGATTTGGCAGAGTTAAGCGGCATGTTTTTCTTACTTGCATTTGCGATGATTGTGTCGTGGAGAATTGCGATGTATCGCTCGTTTACTAAATTAAAAAAGACAATAAAAAGAGCTGGAATTTCTATATAGGAAATCCAGCTCTTTTTATGTTTTATTAGAATTCTTTAGCGCGGAACTCATTTGCTTAATTTTAAACGTATTTGAGCATCTTGTAATGCAGCAGGTGTAACGTTAAGACCATTTTGATCAACAATTTTTGTGTTTAATAAAATGGAATCTAAGCTTCCACGAAATGTTTGTGTATAGTTTTGGCGCAACATTTGTTGTTCTTGTTTTTCATCAACTGTTAATCCATTCGCTTTTTCTTTTTTTGACAATTCGTTAATACGGAATAAAATGTTTTTCATTTGTTTCACCTCTAGTTAGATGTAATTACATTAGCTACTTACTAATGTATAGTTATTGTAACCTATCTTTTAATAAGTGTCAATGTCTATAAAATGCTTTGTTTTGTATGTGTATGGATGAGAGAGGATGTAAATGAATACTAATACTTGAAATAGAAAAGATGCTAATATACAATACTATGGTAGGGTATAAAGAGTTGTTGTTTTACATTATGAAAGTAATAAGTAAAAAGGAGTATGCAATAATGAATGCAGTAATTTCAAAGAAAGAAACAATCATCTCATATACGATTGCTATTTTATTTATTTTAGCTATGGTAACAGCTGGTGTGTTATTAAATGATCCGGAAGTCATTTTGCCGGAAATAGCAGCGATGGCAATTGCTTTATGGGCGTATCGCGAGCCAGGATGGTTAAGACAACCAGAAAAAATCTTTATTGCACCGTCAATAACAGCTGTTATTGGTTTTGCAGTGAATCAAATGGATATTTCCTATATAGGAAAAGTTAGCTTAACACTTATATTAATGATGTTGTTTTTATGTGTTATTCAATCCAATTTAGCACCATCCATTGCGACAGGTTTATTACCGTTAGTAACAAATGCGACGGAATGGTCATTTGTTATCGCGGTATTTGCTTTAACATTTATTTTAATGATAGGTGTTCTTATATTTAAATTGAACAACGGTATTGAGCGAAAAGTGCAAATACAGTATAAATATATGACTGTATTTCTAATACTAAATTTCGTATGGATCAGTTTATGCTGGATAACTGGTTATGAACAATTAGCAGTTATTCCACCAATATTAGTTGTTGTGTATGAATCACTTCAAAAGCCGATGTATAATGAAAAAATGGCTTTTAAACAAATATTAGTATTAACTGCATCGGCAACTGTTGGAACTTTATTGTATTTTGCAATTGATTCATGGATTGTAGTCACGTTATTAAATATGATATTAATGGTTATTTTATTAAAAATCGTTGGAGTACGTATTCCAGCAGCGTATGCATTTCCATTATTGCCACTCGTATTTCCTGATGAAATGATAAAAATGTTACCAGTAGCTTCATTTGTTGCGGGAGTATTTTTATTTGGTACAGTACTACTGTATAAAAAGTGGGAGATGAAGCAAAAGGACATGTAGAAGAGTTAAATATAATTTTTAAAAAAGGTAAGTTCAAATGAATTGAACTTACCTTTTTGTATGTATTACCAATATAGAGCAGTATCATAAAGTCCGATTAAAATAAGGAGAACACCGGCTATACGTTGAATGTTTTTTCCTATTTTTCGGCTCTTTTTAAGTAGTGCCCCATTTAATCCTAGATAGGAGATGATGGACATTAATACGACGATAGGCAGAGCAGTTCCTATCGAAAAGAATGTAGGAAACAAGTACCCGTAATTATAGGGTAAAGATAAAGGGAGTAACGTTCCGAAAAATAGCACAAACATAGTCGGACAGAAAGCTAAAGAAAAGAAAAAACCAAGTAAAAATGAGCTGACTTCATTTTGTTTTCGAATAAATTTAATAGGGAAAAGGGTAGAGAAGAAATTTCTTCCTCTTATAATATCTGATAATATTAGACCTATTATTATTAATAAAGGTCCGATCAGTTTGCGTAACCATGGGAAATACAAAGTTAATGTTTGTTGAATTTCTTTTCCTAATAACCAGACTAAAAGTCCAAGTGTCGTAAAAGCTATTACTTTTCCTAAAATGAATAACAGTATATGTTTCCAGGTATGTCCCTTTTGTAAAGATTGATTTCCATAAAGTGTAATAGCGCTAATGTTTCCTGTTAATTGGCAAGGAGCAAGTGTACCTACAATGCCTAATAAAAACGCAAATAAAAGAGGTACTGATTTCGTAGCATTCGCGACATCTATTAAAGGAGACATGAGTTGATAGCTCCATTCACTAATTATTGAAAACACGTTATATTCACCCTTCTAATTAATTTGGAATGTTCCTTCTTTAGTAAGCTGCTTCCATGTTTTACCCTCATCCGTAGAAAGGAACACATTTGCTTTCATTGTAGCAAATACAATTTCAGCTGAATTTTGAGGGTTTTGTGATATATACATAATTGTATCTTTAGGATCTAAAGGTGGAATTTGTATGTTTGTCTCCTCATTTGTAGCAATTGATTTCTTCGTTACGATTTGCTTATTGATAGGCGCGTAAATAACATCTTCATTACTTAATGTAATTGCGGTCGATTCAAGTGATTTAGCGAATATTTCAAACGTATTTCCGTAATCTGTAGATAAGTAAACACCGTCTTTGGCACTTACTGCGACTACACTAGATTGATTCGGATGTACGGAAAAGGAATGAATCGTACTTGAAAGACCTTTTAACTTACTATTTTCCCAATCTTGTCCGTTGTTCGTACTGAAATAAAAACCTTGTTGTAATTTAGAATTTGGACGCTCATTGTATAAATAAATTGCTTCTGTATTATATCCGACAGCAAGGTTATGAAAATCAGATTCTCCGTAAAACGCTAGCTTTTCAAGTGTATTACCGCCATCAGAACTTTTCATTAATCCTAAAGGATTTTTTAAATCTGCTCCTGGTTCAGGATGACCGCTGGCAAAGAACCCGTTCTTCGTTGCCTGAAACCCCATATAATCATGTAATCCAGTCTTAGTTTCAAGCCATTTTCCATCTTGATAAACTTTTATCCCGCTATGAGTGGCGATAGAAACCCCAGATATATTTCCTGCATAGCCAATTCCGTGAATGTGCTCGATTTTTCCAGATGTAATTTCTTTATAGAAGTCTTGCGGACTCGTATTTGCTGTTTCTATATTTTTTGACTCAGATTGCACCGTTTCTTTCTTCACGGGTGCTGTTTCGGTGTTGCTAGAACATCCAGTAATTATGAATAAGGAAGTAATTGCTAACCCTGTTGCTACATAATGTTTCAAAGTTGTGGCTCCTTTCCTATATATGAGATTTTAAGTATATGGAATAAATGTCAAGAAATTGTGGAGTGGTATGCATAATGTAGATTAGATGGGCACTAGTAAGGGGGGATTTTCCTTTTTCTATGAGTACTATTAATTGACGAAAAATTGTAACAATAATAAAATGAATTGATTAGATCATTAGTTTTTTAATCATACATAGAACGCTAGGGGGATTATCATGAAATCAACATTTTTTGCTCAAAATAGAGAACGATTAGCAAACACATTACCAGAGGGATCTATTACGATTTTATTTGCGGGACAAGCACCGCATATGTCAGCTGATGCACATTATAAATTTGTACCGAATCGTAATTTTTACTACTTAACGGGAATCGATGAACCAAATGTTATTTTTATGCTGAAAAAGGTTGGAAGTAGTGTTGAAGAAACACTTTTCATTGAAAAGGCAGATCCAGTAATGGAAAAATGGGTCGGTAAAACAGTTTCTAACGAAGAAGCAGAGAAAATTTCAGGTATAAAGAAAGTTATATATTTAGATAGCTTTGAAAAGACAATGTCAAATATACTTTTTACAGAAAATGCGAAGCATCTATATTTAGATATAGAACGTCGTGATTGGAATGGTACGGAGACAAAAACATTAGCATTTGCTAAACATGTAAGAGAAAAATACCCACACGTAACAATTGGTAATGTATATCCGAACATTTGTGAATTACGAGTATTTAAAACAGAGGAAGAAATTGAAATTATTAAAGAAGCGATTGCTATAACGAAAGACGGTATTTACAACGTACTTAAGCATGCAAAAGCAGGCATGATGGAGTATGAATTAGAAGCACAATTTGATTTTACACTGAAGTCATCTGGCATTAAGTACCATGCGTTCAATACAATTTTGGCGAGTGGGAAAAATGCTACAGTTCTTCATTATGAAGATAATGATGCACAAATTCAAAATGGTGACTTAGTATTACTAGATTTAGGTGCTCAAAAAGACTACTATAACGCTGATATTAGTTATACATTCCCGGCAAATGGAACATTCTCTAGTCGCCAAAAACAAATTTATAATATTGTATTAAAAGCATTAAAAGAAACAACAGAGATTATTAAGCCAGGATTAAAGTTCGCTGCATTAAATGAGCATACAAAAAAGGTACTGGCAGAAGAGTGTAAAGCAATTGGTTTAATTCAAGAAGATGAAGAGTTATCAAAATACTATTATCATGGTGTCAGCCATTTCCTTGGTTTAGATACACATGATGTAGGAACATATAAAGATAGAGTGTTAGAAGAAGGTATGGTTATAACAATTGAACCTGGTCTTTATATTGAAGGAGAATCAATTGGAATTCGTATTGAAGATGACATTCTTGTAACGAAAGACGGGTATGAAAACTTGTCAAAAGATATCATTAGGGAAGTTGAAGAAATTGAAGAATTTATGAGTGTAAATAATGAACATGTAAAAGGAAATCAAGCTGTAGTTAAATAATAAAAGAGTCATCACTAATTTATTTGAACTTTATCTCGAATCGTGGACAATTAAAAAATCCATGATTCGGGATAGGGTTCTTTTCTTCGAAATACTAATCTTTAATTATTAATCCTAATAAAGTAGCAAACTGAACAGCTTGATATGTCGATACTTTACATCCTCTTAAATCGCTCACTGAAACTGTAAGTGTATCAAAGGTAGAAGAACTAATATCTATCCCCTTCAGTGATGTCTGATCAAAATTAGCTTCATCAAGACTACATAATTGGAATTCAACTTTTTTAAGTTTACAGTCAAAAAAATCTGCATTATTTAATGAAGTTTCATTGAAGATGATTTTTTCTAGTTTAGAATTTCCAAATGCCGCTAAATTCAAAATTGAATTCTCAAATTTAACATTTCCTAAGCTAGATTCTGTGAAATTTACTCCGATTAATTTACTGTTTTTAAATTCGACTCTGTGAACAGAAGAATTGCTTAAATTAACATTTGATAAATCACAGTTTTCAAAACAAACATCTGTAATATCAATATTGCTAAAGTCTGTATTAGTAAACTTACAGTTTTTTATCACCGCATCATATAACCGCACTCTATCTACAGATTCATTTTCGAAAGTGGAGTCTATAATTTCACACACTTCCAATGTTGGATCTTCTTCATAAAAAATATCTTGAAAATTCTTTGAAGATAACTCTGGTGAAATTTTTGGTCTATCAATTTTCATCGTATATCAATCCTCTTCTATTTGATATATTTGTGTAATTTGAGTCCATTGTCTGTGAGGAACATTAGTTCTTATTATACAAAAATCTAAGTTCTTTTGTGAAGAGCATTTTAGCTACATTTTTCTTATTTAATAATAGCAGTGTTATTGTTTCTTAAGAAATAACGTCAAAACAAATACGAGAACGGCTAATGTAGTCGCTACAAGGAAAGCATTTTGTATTACTAAAATATTCGTCTCTTATAATGTCTCTGCTTTTAGTAATTTTCCAATTAGCTTACGTAAGATCTAATTACATCTCCTTATTTTCTTGAAAATCAACTTCTATAATGATTTTGAAAAAGAATAAGGAGGGATTGTCCATGAAGCGAGTTGTATTAGCAGCCGTTACTGTCTCTGTAATATTTTTAATTGCTGCCTGTTCTGTGACGACAAATACAACAAATGATCATAAAAATATGAATGATAACAAAACACTACAGACTGAAACAGCTACAACACCATTGAAGGTTGAAAAAGGGCCAGAAGTTACTTTAATAGCGAAAGAAGAAAAGCAAAAATTAAGTAACGGTGTTATTGTTCCAGTCTGGACATTTAATGGCTCATCTCCTGGTCCAGAAATTCGGGTGAAAAAAGGTGAAAAGGTGAAAGTGACATTAAAAAATGAATTATCTGCACCAGTATCTATTCATTGGCATGGATATCCTGTCCCAAATAACATGGATGGAATTCCGGGCGTGACACAAGATGCAGTTGAACCAGGAAAAAGTTTCACTTACGAATTTGAAGCGAACGTACCAGGAACGTACTGGTATCACTCGCATCAAGATTCTGTAAATCAATTAGATAGAGGTTTGTATGGAGCGCTCATTGTAGAGGATACAAAGGAAAAATATGATAAAGATTACACATTACTGTTGGATGAATGGGTTACAGATAAAGAAGAAATTAAAAAGCAGTTAAAAGAAATGACAAAAGGGCAAATAGGTAATAAATCTAAAGGTGATGAAAATACGAAAAAGAATGATGATAAGAACGGCATGGATCATTCTGGTATGGACATGGGCAGTGATCAAAAAGACTCTGGCAATATGGCAGGAATGGACCATGGAAATATGAAGATGGAAGGTCATGATATGAGTATGTATGATTTATTCACAATCAATGGAAAAAGCGGTGATTTAGTAGTGCCATTGAAAGTGAATAAGGGAGATAAAGTTCGTCTTCGACTTGTTAATGCTGGTTATCTATCACATGATATACATGTTCACGGTCATGATATAAAAGTAATTGCGACAGATGGTCAACCAATAAACAATCCAAAAGTTATAAAGGATAAAGTAATTTCAATCGCACCGGGTGAACGTTATGATATTGAATTTACTGCTAATAATCCTGGGAAGTGGTATGTTGAGGACCATTCAAAAAATAAAGGTGCAAAAGGAATGAAAGCTGTTATTGAGTATGATGGCAGCAAAGAGATGAAAGATAAAGCAGATGAAAAGGGAAAATTAGCGAAATTAGATATGACGAAATATGGTGCTAAAAAATTAGGTAGTTTCACGTTAAATCAAGAGTATACTGCCACATATAATATGGACTTAAATACGCAAATGAATGAAAATGAAATGGTATATACAATTAACGGAAAGGTATTTCCGGATATTGACCCAATTCAAGTGAAAAAGGGTGATTTAGTAAAAGTGAAATTGGTAAATCGTTCTAAAATGGATGATCACCCAATGCATTTACATGGTCACTTCTTCCAGGTGTTGAGTAAAGATGGAAAACCGATAGAAGGTTCTCCAATTGTAAAAGATACATTGAACTTAAAACCAGGAGAAGAATATGAAGTAGCCTTTGTAGCAGACAATCCCGGTGAGTGGATGTTCCACTGTCACGACCTACATCATGCTTCAGCAGGGATGGTAACGGAAGTGAACTATACAGATTATAAATCTGATTATGTTCCAAACCAAAATATTCCTAATAAGCCAGAATAATAGGAAGCAGTTATCCTATGGATAGCTGCTTATTCATTTTTGTTGCAAGTACTAATGTATATGTTGATTATGCCCAGGTGAAGGTGAAGGTGAAGGTGCAGGAGTATGATCTGGGAATGTCGCGAATACGGCAACGATAATTACTACACTAATTGAAAGGAATAACAAAAAACGACGTTGGATAAAAGTAGAAAAGTTCTCCGATAACAATTGAATCACACAGGACATAGTAATCGTTATAGTAAGTAAAAGGCTAATGAACAATATACTATGAGCTTGTTGAGCGTTTAACATTTCTGTAATCATTGCTCCCATCATACTTGCCATTAATCCAGAGAACATTCCTTCTAAAGCAGTATATAGGTGAAAACGTAGACCCACTAAAAAACCGATAAAACCACTAATTAAAATAGCAAGTAAAGTAGAATATAGTAATTCCCCCTTAAAGAGAATGCCTAAATAAAAACCAATACTTAAACCGATACTCATACTAAAAGACATAATAAATACCATATACTCCATTAGGGTACCCTTACGTTTAGAAATATTGGATACAATAAGAATTGAGGTACAGCAAAGTGTTAAGGTAGTTAACGTATAAGCAAACATTATGATACCTCCTTGTCCTATCGTTCATTTCATCATATGTGTACTTATGATAATTTATATCTGCATATTATCTGCACAATTTCATAGATGTAAGCAAAGGAACGCTTGATTTTTTAGGGCGTCTTTTTTAATTGTAAGCATGTGAAAGAAATTGTTATATTATGAGTTTCTATTGTGAAGCCATAAAGAATAAGCGTATAATATTATAGGTCTCCCATTTGCGAGACAAACCGCGAATGATAAATAAGATTGTTGTTTTATCATCGCTTCTAAACATATAGACAATGAAAGTAACACTGGAATACAGATAGGGAGTTATAAAATGAAATTAATTATTGCCGAGAAACCAGATCAAGGGTTGGCTCTTGTTTCACAGTTTAAATATCGCCGGAAAGATGGATATTTAGAGGTAGAAGCGAATGAGCTATTTCCAAATGGAGCGTACTGTACATGGGCAATTGGTCATTTGACGCAGTTATGTAATCCAGAGCATTATCACGCAGAGTGGAAAAAATGGTCACTTAATACATTACCGATGATTCCAGAGCGTTTTCAATTTGAAGTAACAAAGTCAAAGTATAAGCAATTTAACGTTGTGAAACAGCTGTTACATAATCCACAGGTAACAGAAATTATTCACGCAGGCGATGCTGGGCGTGAAGGGGAACTAATCGTACGAAATATTATTAATCTTTGTAACGTGCAAAAGCCTATGAAGCGTCTATGGATTTCGTCTTTAACGAAGCAAGCTATTTATCAAGGGTTTAAAAATTTACTTGATGAATCAGATACAATTAATACGTATTACGAAGCATACACAAGATCTTGTGCTGACTGGGTTGTTGGCATGAATGCATCACGTGTGTTTAGTATTTTGTTAAAGAAAAAAGGAATGAATGATGTATTTTCTGCTGGTCGTGTCCAAACACCAACGTTAGCATTGATTGTAAAGCGTGAGAAAGAAATTGAAAACTTTAAGTCAGAGCCTTTCTGGGAAGTGTTTGCAACCTTTAATATAGAAGGAAAGAAATATGACGGGAAATGGGAGAAGGATAATGAATCCCGCTTAAAAGACCCTGATATGGCGAATAAAATTGCGGCATTTTGCCAAGGGAAACCGGCTGTTGTGAAGGAAATGAAAACGGAGCGTAAAGAGTTTCAGCCGCCGCTTTTATTCAACTTATCATCACTGCAAGCAACGGCAAATAAAGCCTTTAAGTTTTCACCGAAAAAGACGCTTGATATAACGCAAGCACTCTATCAAAAAGGGATTGTTTCTTATCCACGTTCAGATTCTAACTATGTTACACAAGGAGAAGCAGCGACGTTCCCTGATATTTTACAGAAGTTAAGTCAATTTGATGAATATAAAGGCTTATTACCGGCACCAATTGAATCCATTATGAACAATAAGCGTTATGTGAATGAAAAGAAAGTAACAGATCACTACGCAATTATTCCGACAGAGCAAGTTACAAACCCAAGCAGACTATCCGGTGATGAAAAGAAAATTTACGATATGATTGTAAGAAGGCTCATTGCAGCTCATTATGAAGTTGCAATCTTTGACTATACAACAATCATTACGCTTGTAGATGAACGCGCTGAATTCATTTCAAAAGGAAAACAGCAAATTCAAGAAGGTTGGCGTAAAGTTATTTTCCAAGACGATAAAGATGACGAAACCATTCTTCCAATTGTAGCTGAAGGTGAAGAAGGAAAAGTTGTAAAGGTGAAAGTGAAAGAAGGAAAAACACAGCCACCGAAGCGTTATACAGAAGGACAACTTATTACGTTAATGAAAACAGCTGGTAAGTATTTAGAGAATGAAGAGCTAGAGAAGGTATTGAAGAAAACAGAAGGTTTAGGTACGGAAGCGACTCGCGCGGGTATTATTACGATGTTGAAAGACCGTAAATATATAGATGTAAAGAAAAACCAAGTGTATGCGACTGATAAAGGAAAAGTATTAATTACCGCAATTGGTGACAAAATACTAGCTTCACCGGAAATGACTGCGAAATGGGAACAACGTCTTGCGGAAATTGGTGAAGGTACAGCATCACCAGCAACTTTTATGGAACAAACGAAAAAGCTATCAGCTAAAATTATTGAAGATGCAGTGGAAATGTCTGAGAAGTGGGATTTCACTGGACTACATGTTGAATCGATTGAACGAAAAGGATCGAAATTTACAACGGGTAAAAAGGTTGGTAGCTGTAAAAAATGTGATGGCGATGTAATTGATAAGTCAACGTTTTACGGTTGTTCTAACTATAATACAACGCAATGTGATTTCACCATTTCAAAGAAGATATTAAGTAAAACAATTTCGCAAAAGAATATGACAAAGCTCTTAAAAGGTGAAAAGACCGATTTAATTAAAGGCTTTAAAAAGGGCGAGAAAACATTTGATGCGAAATTAGAGTGGAAAGATAATAAGATTAATTTTGTATTTGAGAATTAATTTGTTAAAAGAGCATGACATAAAATTGTCATGCTCTTTTGTTTTTCTTTGAAATGAAATTTAACGATAAAAAAAATGCTTTAAATAATAAAATTTTATTGTAAAACGATAAATTTTATATTAAAATCAAAATCATAATAAATGAGTGAAGTACTTTTGTTAAAAGGTAACAATCTTATTTTTTTAATTAGAGGAGGTATAATTATGAACAGTAACAATTTGATTGTTAAACATATGGATAACCCCCATGAGTTGGAGAAGATGTATAGAAAAGATCCGAAAGCTTTTAAAAAAGCATTCTCACAAGCATGGGACCAAAACCCTGATTCCCAGGTTCTAGCTGCTTGGTATGAAAGGTTGCATTTCAAGGAGAAAGTAAATAAAGAAAAAACATCTTTGTTTCAAAAAGGTTTCTTATTCATGGGCCTTTTAGCTATTCTGGCCGGCATAAGCACCAGGATCATTTTCCACTTTGTTGAGCAGGAAGCAATTGCTCCAATAAACTTGGCTTTTGGTGTAATTCCCTTTATTGCTGCTTATTTTGTTTACAATAATAAGCCGAAAAAAAGTATTATTTATTCCCTTATAGCGTTATTCCTAGTTTCCGGGGTGTATCTTAATACGTTGCCAATAAATTATAAAGACAGTACCATACTTGCTTATTTACATCTTCCTATATTTTTATGGGTCTTAGTAGGGCTTGCGTTTACAGGAAATGAATATTCAAAAGGCGGTACAAGATTAGCCTATATTAAATTTAATTTAGAATATTGTCTTCTCTACGGGAGCATGGCAGTGAGCGGAATGATACTAGCAATATTCACCATGCGTTTGTTTAGCTTTGTTGACTTAGATATAGGAGAATTCTATTTTAGTAATGTTGTTTTATTTGGAGCAGCGGCTCTCGCTATTGTGGCTGCATACTTAGTATCAATGAATCTTAAGCTTG
Source organism: Bacillus sp. GMa5/1 (assembly GCF_050172015.1). Classification (NCBI taxonomy): domain Bacteria; kingdom Bacillati; phylum Bacillota; class Bacilli; order Caryophanales; family Bacillaceae; genus Bacillus; species Bacillus sp. GMa5/1. Next base: position 16,224 of record NZ_JBNLYC010000096.1, read on the forward strand.
CTAAAAATATTACACCATACATATCTAAAATCTTTAGTCCGCTTGTCCTGGTCACATTGTTTATTTATCTTATAACGATAATTTTGGTCGGGAAAAACCCGTTCTTGGATCGTAATTTCCTAATGGCATTCAACGGAATACTGCTTGGTGTATTGGCTGTTACTATATTTTCTATCGTTGAGAGTGACTCGGACGAGAAAAAGAACATTTCAGATTATATAAATTTTTCCTTAATTGTTCTGGCGCTTATTATTGACACTGTCGCATTGTCAGCCATAGTATTCAGACTTTCTTCTTACGGGATTACACCTAATAGACTAGCTGTTTTAGGTGTAAACATACTGATCTGGGCAAATCTAATTTGGATTATGTTTTCCTATATGCGTTTCTTGCAAAACAAATCAGGACCGACAGCTATCCAAGATGCCATTACGAAGTATTTGCCAATCTACGGACTTTGGGCAGCTTTCGTTATATTTACGTTTCCTATCATTTTTAATTAGAAAGGATCTGTTAATGTAACGAAAGGTTAATTCTCTATAACATATAAAATTTTTAGAGCCCATCGATTTATAATTGGTAGTATTATGTTTGTAGTTTCGGTAATTTCATTTGTAATGATAAATAAGAAATAAGTGTTGTATGTAATCTTTCCATAATAAAAAACGTCCCAAAATGGGACGTTTTTTATTATGCGTATTGCCGTTTTTTCTTAATAAGCAACAAAACTTGTGACACACAAGCTAGTACTGGTAACTCAATCAATGGTCCAATAACGAGTGCAAGTGCGATAAGAGGCTCATCTGGAAAAGCGGTCACAGCGATAGCGAGTGCAACAGGTGAGTTTCTTGCTAACGTTGTTAAGCTTAGACTTACTGTATCTTTGTAAGATAAATGCATCATGCGCCCGATAAATTGTCCTAGTAAAAAATTAATGATGAAGAACAATAGAACAGGGACGAGTAATAATAAAACAACATTCATATTTTGTAGTAAATATTTACCTTGTGATGCAAACATCGCTACTATTGCTAAACTTAAAAATACAATTTGAGCAGAGCTAAAAAACGGAATGAGTTTATTCTCGAGAGTTTCAGCTTTTTTTATTTTATTCATAATGAATTTTGTAGCGTGTGCAAGTATAAATGGTAAGACGATTACGATAACAATACTTTCTACTAAAACAGAAACCGCTACAGTTTTCATGACACCAGCAAATAAAAATAAATAAATTGGAAGGAGTAGTACTTGCAAAATTAAATTTACAGGTAAAATTGCAGTAGAAAGTGCTACATTTCCTTTCGCTATTTCAGTAAAGATTAAGTACCAATCTGTGCATGGAGTAACCATTAACATTATAAATCCAACCCAAAGTGCTGGATGATCTGAAAGAAATAGTGCTCCTAATCCCCAAGCGAGTAAAGGTGTCCATAAGAAGTTAATAGTAAGACTTGTTCCAGCAAATTTTAAATTACGAAATCCGTTTTTTATTTCTTTTAATGGGATGCTGAGGAATAATCCATATAGCATGAAAAATAAGAAGGGGACAATAAACTGGTCTGAATACGTATGTATCATATTAAATTGTCCGAGTACGATGCCGCAAGAAAAAAATTGATAAATGAAAGGCTTGAACCTGGTAC
>NZ_JBNLYC010000097.1:0-17124 GCF_050172015.1 Bacillus sp. GMa5/1
TGGGAAAGAAGAAACTTATTTAATCTCTTATAATAAGAAGAAATCAGAAGATATTACTATAATACGAGATGGATATGCAAAGCCTGATTATAATGATGATAAATTAGTAGAACCTTTAATTAAAACGGTTAAGGCGATCCCAGTTAAGCAAACGGTCAAAAAATGGAATGAAAGTAAGTATGGGCTGATTTATTATGGAAAAAGAAATTGGGGATCCAATACAGAGGGAATTATTAATATTACTGAGGATGGTAAGAGGCAGAGTGTTAAAGAAGCAGCTTCTGATATCATTGGATATACTGTATCTATATTTGTCCCTGGAAAAGAGAAAGAGCTAGTCCCTGCTAGATATAATTTAATAAGTGACGCAAGTTGGAGTAAATCAAAGACGCCTCCAAAAGAAGATATGCTTAAAGAGAAGGAACAACAAGATTTAAAGAATGAAAAAGAACAGTTTTTCCTATCGAAAGAAGTTGGTTATAAACTAAATATGACAGATAAAGCATTAGGGAGCGCCTTTTATTCATTAAGCAAGACTAGTGATGAAGGGAAAACATGGGAGGTTATCAATCCAGACCCATTTAATGGGGGGATTGGTAGTGTATCAGGAATCATTTTTATAAATGATAAACTTGGGTTTTTAGGAGCAATTAGGCCTTCTGGTAATGAAGGAGAGTTATATCGCACAGATGATGGGGGAGTATCTTTCAAAAAGGTAGAATATCCGCCGCATGAAGTGAAATTAGATCATACACAGTCCACAATAAGTCCTTTTGATTCTCCTAGTATGCCATATGAGAAAGATGGGGTTTTTAATATGTTAGTTGGACAAGGGGCAGATGGAGACTACAATGGCGATAGTAGTGCACTTTATCAATCAAAAGATAACGGAGAAACATGGGAATTTGTAGAAGAAGTGAAAAAGAAATAATCAGAATGTCTTTTTGAAAAATAAGGTAACTACTGAGCTATACATTTCATTTAGAAGTTTGGTAAGGAGTACAGTTCCAGCCATGAAGATAAAAATGGATCTATACCTCGCTGCCTTTCTTTGTTTTATTTCTTATGCTTACTATCAACGCTATATTTATAGAAAGGTATTTTGGTGATATACAAAAGTGGATTCGAAATATTACATGTTGCTTTGCTTTATTTGTAGTAGTTTTAGTAGCTCTACGGATAGGTTACTTTTGACTCCAAAGATTGCTATTTTGTATGTATCACTTCTACCTCAATTTGAAGATCCAGAGAAGGGGTCATTACTTTTTCAAGGTGCAGTTTTGGGCCTTACGCAAATCATTGTTAGCTTTATAGTTAACCTTGTAATTGTATGTACAGCAAGTAAAATTGCGAAATGCACACGCCCAACGGCAGCGTTGGCTTATGGCAAGTGTTTTAACGGGGCTTGCTGTACGTCTTGCTTTTGAACGTCGACAGTAAGAGCCTCTTTACCTTCAGTTTCTATAATATAACCTAATAAATATTAATATAAGTTATGTATAACAGATATTTACCTTATAAAATAAGGGGGCATATTATGACTGAGACAAACGAATCTTCAGGAGTCAATTTGAAAAAAGATGTGAAGTTTTCTATTATAATTCCTGCACACAATGAAGAAAAGTACATTAGAAAATGTTTAGATTCAATTGCAAAGGCATCAGAGGCATATAAAGAGCAAACGGAAGTTATAGTTGTTTTAAATCGTTGCACAGATAAAACAGAGGAAATAGCAAAATCTTATAATTGTGTTACATTGAAAAATAACGATAAAAACTTATCTAAAATTCGAAATGCAGGGGCTAAAATAGCTAATGGAGAAATAATCGTCACTATAGACGCTGATACCATAATGACAGAGTCTATGTTGTTTAATGTAGATAAATATTTAGCTTCAGGTAAATACATTGGTGGTGGGGTAAATGGAAAGTTTGAAAGAATATCTTTAGGAATAATTCTCTCCGCAATGTTAATAATCATCCCCTTACTTTTTAAGTACGGTGCTATATCTGTAGGGATTTTTTGGTGCTATAGAAAAGACTTTATGGCAATTAACGGATTTAATGAAAACATGCTTATGGCAGAAGATGCAGATTTCGCTAAACGGTTAAAAGAATGGGGAAAGAAAAATAATAAGAAATTCGGTACTATTAAAAATGGAATGATAACTTCATGCAGAAGATTTGATACATATGGAGACTGGACTTTACTTAAAAATCCAAAAGTAATTTTAGCTTATCTAAAAGGAAATGATAGAAAATACGCAGATAAGACATATTATGATAACCAAGAAAGATAAAAATGGAGAAAACCAGTAGAAAATAGTTAGTGCTTTTTTAGATATAATGAGAATCCAACTTAATTTAATAGATATTATAAGAAAACCATCAATTTGATTACCCTTTTTCAAATTGATGGTTTTTATTTTTGAAATAAATATGTATTTTTTTATGAAAATATTTTTTGACCCCCATAAAACTTTGTACTCCTCCGAATATGTATAGTGAAAAAAATAAATAGAAGAAAAATGACTATGAAAGAATATAGAAGTATTAATAAAATTACTAGATTAAGTGGCATCCAAAATGGAAGGATGAAATTACCAATTATATAGAGAAGAGTTATTCAAGGTTTGCAGATAAAATAGAAAGAGAATAAGCAAAACGAACGGTAGAAAATAAGAAAGTAGATAAAAATACAAACTTAACTTTAGTGCCGAGAGAAAAGGAAAATTATTAAGAAAACGTTGGGAAAAGTTAGGCTCGAAAAATATAACTAACAGCAAGAAAACAAGACCGAAGAAAAGTACCAAGAAAATCTGGTTAAATGGTCACTTGTGTAGTGGCCATTTTGCTATTTGAAGGAGGCTGGGAGATTACAAGTGTTGAGTTTAGTAATGAAGATCTTAAGAAAACCGAAAATAGAAGATATCGTATGTAACATACAAAACAACGAAGAAGACAAAGAAGCGTTTATCGTACAGTATCAGCCTTTTATTAGAAAATCAATCTCATCTGTCTGCCGTCGATATATTACAGAACAGGATGATGAATATAGCATTGGATTGTTTGCTTTTAACGAAGCAATTGAACAGTATTCCTATACAAAAGGAAAATCCTTTTTAGCGTTTGCTGATCTTCTTATAAAAAGAGATGTAATTGACTATATACGTAAGGAGTCTAAACATAACTTTGTCTTTTTAAAAGAAGATGAGCAAGAGGAAATGTTAGAAATGCAAGTGTCGCTTACGGAGTATATGAAAGAGATGGAAAATAGTAACCGTAAGGAGGAAATTCTTCATTTTCAAAGTGTGCTAGCTGAGTTTAAAATCACATTCTCAGAGCTTGCTAAAGAATCTCCTAAGCATCGTGATACACGTGAGCACTTAATAGAAATTGTGAAAATAATTATAAAAGAAGAGGAAATGATGGAAGAGCTGTTCCGAAAGAAAAAGTTACCGCTTAAACAGATTGAACCGCGTGTTAGGGTAAGTCGTAAAACGTTGGAACGACATAGAAAATACATTATTGCAATGTGTATTATTTTTGCAAACAACTATACATATATTCTGGATTACATAAGAGGGGAAAAGCATGATGAATAAAGGAATTGTGATGGATATAAAAAAGCATAGCGTAGTTGTTTTAACACCAAATGGAGAGTTTATTACGTGTAAAAGAAAAGGGGATTCTTGCATAATCGGGGAGGAAATCTCGTTTGATGAGCAAGAACAAAAAGCATCGCATTTTTCGATTCCTTCCTTTTTAAAGCCTGCATCAATACTTGTTGCTTGTTTTCTATTTGCAGTGCTGTTTTTCTACAACCAACCAGAAGAAAAAGTATTTGCTTACGTCTCAGTTGATATAAATCCAAGTTTAGAGGTGAGCGTAACAAAGGATTTTCGTGTTATAGATTTGCAGGCTTGTAATGATGATGGAAGGCGTATTTTAAAAGAATTGAAGCAATGGGAAAATAAACAATTACAAGAAGTAATACGTACTATTATAAAGCAAAGTCAAGAGGATAAGTATTTAACGAATGATAAGCAAGTTATGCTAACAGCTGTTGCAAAGGACAAGGCACTAGAACCACTTTTGGAAAAGGCAATGAAAGAATTAAAGAAAGAATATGAGCTAAAACATATTACAGTTGAATATCAAAGTAGCACAATGCAAATACGAGAGAATGCTAGAAAAGCTGGAATTGGCACAGGTGTTTATATAAAGCAAGAGAATGAGAAGAACAAATCACTTACGCCTCCTGTCACCCCGTCTAATCCGGTGGAAAACGAAGAAGAGGTGCAATCACACCCGGAGTCATCTCCTGATGCAACACTCGATTTGTCTCCTGTAAAAGAAAAAAAATATGAAAAGCAAGAGCAGAAAGAACAAAAGAAAACAGAGGAACAGCCATCGAAGCAAATAAAAGAAAACAATGGAAGAGGATCTCAGCAAGAAAATAGAGGGAATCAACAGGAGAATAACAGTAGAGAAGCTCAACAAGGAAATAATGGAAATGGGAAAGGGAACAACGGAAGAGGATCTCAACAAGGGAATAATGGAAATGGGAAAGGGAACAACGGAAGAGGATCTCAACAAGGAAATAATGGAAATGGGCAAGGGAACAACGGAAGAGGATCTCAACAGGGAAATAACGGAAACGAGCAAGGGAACAATGGAAGAGGATCTCAACAAGGAAATAATGGAAATGAGCAAGGGAACAACGGAAGAGGGTCTCAACAAGGGAATAATGGAAATGGGCAAGGGAACAACGGAAGAGATCCTCAACAAGGAAATAATGGGAATCAGCAAGGGAACAATGGAAGAGGATCTCAACAAGGGAATAATGGAAATGGGCAAGGGAACAATGGAAGAGGATCCCAGAAAGAAAATGACGGAAACGAGCAAGGGAACAATGGTAGGGGGTCTCAACAAGAAAATAGAGGCCACCAGCAAGGGAATGAAAAGAAGAATCAATAGAATATGGAAGTGAGAGATTCACTTCAAAGCTAAAAGGATTTATTCCGCTATTTGCTGGGCAGGCCGATTGGTGAGGGCTGATGATTAGTGGGGGATGAACAAAACCCCCACTGATTAAAGTTGCACTTTAATATTCTATAGTTCTATTAAGAAGGAGTATGTGAAAAATATAATGGAGAAAAACATTCAACAAGAGAAAGATAAAGAAAAACCTGTTTTTTATGATCCGAAAGGAAGGAGAGACATAGCCTTTATTTGGTTTCTATGTATCTCAATAGTTAGTGTAAGTGTTGTATTTTATTTTTTCTTTCAAAGTATTTTTTCAACACCAGAAATTCCAAATATGAATACCGCTGTACAACAAGATACTAAACTTGTACCAATTAATCAAAAACTTAGTGATCAGCAGTTAAAGAAGGAAGCATTTAACCCAAATACCGAAACAAAGGATAATAAAAATTTGGTGAATCCGCCGAAGGATAGTAAACATCCTAAAGAAGTGTATGGTTTTTATGTAAACTGGGATGAAAATAGTACCGCTTCTTTAAAAGAAAATATCGATTCATTAACTACGTTAGTACCAGAGTGGTATCATTTAAAAGCAGATTTAACGATTAGAAGTGAGATAAAACCTGAGATAGTAAAGTTGGCAGAAAAAAATCAAGTGAAGATTATGCCTTTGCTTACTAACTATACTGAGGAAGCTTCTGGTCCTGATAGTGGGCTAATTCATAAGTTACTGAGTTCCTCAAACGATGTAAAGACAAAGTTTATTAATGATTTAGTAATCCAAGTTAAAAAAAATCAGTTTTCAGGTATTAATATTGACTTTGAGGCCGTACCTGAAAGTGATAGAGAAAACTTAACAAATTTTATGAAAGAACTTACTAAGGAATTTCATGAACATGATTTGCTCGTTACACAAGATGTTCCAGCTAATGATAAGGCTTTTGATTATAGTGCGTTAGCAAAAATAATAGATCGAATGATTGTAATGATGTACGATGAGCACTATGGAGCGGGGGAACCAGGACCAATTGCTTCAAATAAATGGTTCCAACATACATTAAAAGAACTGAATATTCCGTCTAATAAACTTATAGTTGCTTTCGGTAACTATGGATATGATTGGGAAGTAAATAGTAAAGAAGCTGCAAAGTCTATGACTTTCTCAGAAGTTATGGCAATGGCTCATGATTCAAATATAAAAATTCAATGGGATAAGGTGAGTGGAAATCCGTATTTTAGATATAAAACAGGAGAGAAAGAACATACTGCTTGGTTCTTAGACGGTGTTACTCTTTATAATCAAGTGAAAATCGCAATGGACAATCATGCAAAGGGGTTTGCGCTATGGAGATTAGGAGCAGAAGATCCTACAATATGGAAAGTTTTAAAAAATCCTATTGAGGTACAAAAAAATCCTAATGTATTACATAAAATCAGTAGTTTAGATGAAGTGAATTATTCTGGACAAGGTGAAATTTTACAGATTGAGAATGAAAGAAAAAATGGATTGAGAGATTTTAAAGTAGGCAAAGATGATTATATTACAGATGAAGTATATCAATCCTTACCATCTGCATATGAAGTGCAACGATATGGAAAACCAAATGGGAAACAAGTAGTATTAACATTTGATGATGGACCAGACCCGAAATATACGCCAGAAATATTAGATATATTAAAAGAGAATCAAATAAAAGCTGCTTTTTTTGTACTTGGTGAAAACGCGCAACTAAATACTAGTATTGTAAAAAGAATATACGATGAAGGGCATGAAATTGGCAATCATACTTTCAAGCATCCTAACATAGCAGATACGTCTTTACTACGAACGAAAGTAGAACTTAATACGACGCAACGTTTAATTCAGGAAGTAACTGGACATTCTACGGTTTTATTTAGACCGCCATATGAAGCGGATGCTAACCCGGATTCATCAAATGAAATATTGCCTATTTTACGTGCACAAAATATGAACTATACAATGGTAGCGGAAAAAGTTGATCCCGAAGACTGGGCAATACCATCAACAAATGAATTAGTAAAGCGTGCTCTTAATCCCATTTATAAGGGAGAGGGAAATATTATTCTTCTCCATGATGCGGGAGGGAACCGTACACATACAGTAGAGGCGCTCCCAATTATTATTAAAGACCTAAAAAAGCATGGATATAGTTTTGTAACAATTTCAGATTTAATGAATAAAGAACGAGATGAAATCATGCCTCCTGTTTCTTCTGAGGGGAAGCAATATTTGCTTTACAATAAAGCTGTCTTTTCAGGGGCAGGATACTTTAAGCATATATTAACAACTATTTTTTATATTGCTATTGGATTAGGGATTTTTCGATTTTTATTCTTAATTTATTTTGCATGGAAGCAGAAAAGAAAAACGTTATCTCGCTATATTAATTCGTCCTATCAACCTTTTGTTAGTGTTGTCATAGCAGCATATAATGAAGAAAAGGTGATAGCCAAGACAATTCACTCAATTTTGGATAGTAATTATAGAGAATTTGAAGTTATTGTTGTGGATGACGGATCGACAGATGGTACGTCAAAAGTAATGAAAGAAACATTTTATAAACACCCTAAAGTTCGTTTCATTCAGAAAGAAAACGGCGGGAAATCATCGGCAATGAACCTAGGGTTTCAACAATCGCGAGGAGAAATCATTGTCACTTTAGATGCGGATACTATTATTGCGCAAGACGCCATTTCTCTAATGGTTAGACACTTTGAAAATCAGAATGTAGCTGCAGTTTCAGGTAATGTCAAAGTGGGGAATAGACGGAATTTGTTAACTACTTGGCAACATGTTGAGTACATTACAGGGTTTAATTTAGAACGTAGAGCTTTTGATGAGTTAAATTGTATTACAGTAGTTCCAGGAGCTATTGGGGCGTGGCGCAAAAAGAATGTAGTTGAATCTGGATATTTAAGCGAAGATACGTTAGCAGAAGATACGGATCTTACTATTACATTTTTACGTCAAGGGCATAGAATTGTATATGAAGAAAAAGCGCATGCTTTTACGGAATCACCTGAAGATGTGAAAAGTCTCATTAAACAGCGGTATCGTTGGTCATATGGTACACTTCAATGTCTTTGGAAACATCGAAAAGCGTTATGTAATCCAAAGCATAAAACATTAGGATTTATTGCACTGCCTAATATGTGGTTATTCCAATATGTGCTGCAATTCATTGCTCCTTTTGCAGATATATTAATGATTATAGGACTATTTAGTAGTAATCCGCTAAAAGTTTTAGGATTTTATCTTGTTTTCTTTTTAATGGATCTTCTCGCTTCTCTGTTCGCATTTAAATTAGAGGAAGAGAACCCAAAACCATTGGCATGGTTAATTTTACAACGTTTTATTTATCGCCAATTTATGACTTATGTTGTCATTAAATCTATATTCTCATCGCTTCGAGGAGTAGCGGTAGGGTGGAATAAACTAAAGAGACTGGGGAGTGTTAAACATTCCACGGAACATAAGGAGGCATCATAAAAGAGCAGACTATCTGCTCTTTTTTTCATTGGTTTTAGTTAGTTGAATGTAGAGTTGTAGTATAAAAACTGCTGCTTCTATAATGAGATTCCTATTCATCATTAATGGTGAGACATTATGTTAAGCTAATCCTTTAGTTTCGGATTAAAGTTTTTTTATATTTTTTTAAAATGACGGACACAAAAACGCATATACCTTCGAATTATATATATGGATAACATAAATATGTATATAAAAGGGGAGAAATAAGATGAAAGAAAAAAAAGAAATGTTTCAAGAAATCGCTGAGGTGTTAAAGGTATTGGCGCATCCAGTTCGTCTATCTTTAGTAAAAATAATGCTTGCAAAAGGTCCTACTAATGTAACAACAATGTATGGGGATTTACAAATGCCTCAAAGTACAATTAGTCAACATTTATCTAAACTAAAAGCTGCTAAAATGGTTACAGGTACTCGGAAAGGATTAGAAATTTATTATGAGGTAACTGACAATCGCACAAAATCAATATTAGCATGTTTAGTTTAAATGATGATTTCTATTTCAAAATAAAAAGCGCTATTCTTTTCTATGATTTTACAGAGAGAATAGCGTTTTTTATTTTTAAGGAGTATCTTTTTATATGCCTATAGAATGGAGTGAAAGGTTCATGGGTTTAAATGTACCTACTATTACCTTAGGTTCTAATGCGTCTAATAATGAAAAAATTCTCGGTTTAGGGGTGCTTCTTTATAGCTTACGTACAATTGAGATTAGAAAAAGTAGAGCGAGCGTTTAATGAGGCTGAAGTAGTGTTTATATGCGAAACTTTATAGAAATCTCATTTTTCTAATTGTATCTTTTTAGATTGATGGATGTGGGGTCACGTCCATCAATCTAAGAAAACAAGTTAGCTAAAAAATGATGAAAATAAACTTTATAGAAATAAAAAATATGAACGTAGAGGATGAAACAAAGTATATAGTGCTTTTTTAGTCATGTAATCTTTTAATCTGATGATCTTTTCCCCATTCAAACAGATTATCCATTATTTGCATTAAAGATTTTCCGTATTCACTTAGTGTGTACTCAACCTTTGGTGGAACTTCTTGATATACGGTACGATAGATAATCCCATCAGCTTCAAGTTGCCGAAGTTGTTGTGTAAGAACCTTTTGTGTAATGTTTGGGATTTCTCGTTTAATTTCATTTGTTCGCATTTTTCCATCTGACAAAATACATAAAATATGAACTTTCCATTTTCCACCGATTACATCGAGTGTTGTTGCAATTGGGCAATTATCATTTTGATTCATATAACACCTCCACAGGTACTTTAAGGTTCCTATAGCACTTTAAAGTACGTACTTTTCAATTATATGTGACTCATTCATACTAATACGTAAAGGGTTGAATAATTTATAAAGGGGATGAAAAAAGATGAAAACACTTGTAATTGTAGCACATCCTGATATTGAAAAATCAAAAATTAATAAAAGATGGATTGAAGAACTTGAGAAATATTCGGATGAAATTACGGTGCATGAATTGTATAAAGTGGCACCGAATTGGGAGTTTAATATTGAAGAAGAGCAAAAGTTATTAGTAGAACATGACAGATATATATTTCAATTTCCGCTTTACTGGTACAGCTCACCACCATTATTAAAAAAATGGTTCGATGATGTATTAACATATGGATTTGCGTACGGATCTAAAGGAGATAAAGTGAAGGGGAAAGAATTTGGTGTAGCTATTTCTATAGGTGGATTAGAAAAAGACTATGAAAATAGTGGGATTACAATGGATGAGTTGACGAAACCATTCCAAGCTACATGCTTATACACAGGTATGGAATTTATACCTTCCTTTTATTTATATGGTGCAGAATATAAACTAGGTGATGAAGAGATTGATAAAAGTGCACCTGAGTATGTGCAATATGTGATGAACAAGAAGTATTCTAATATATAATGGGAAATATCCATTTACTTGTAAAGTAAATGGATATTTTATATTCTTCTTATATTCACTAAGTGTAATCTTTAGTAAATTAATAGTTAATCTGGTAAAATAAAAAACCTAACATATATAAAGGGGAGTTTTACTTGAGAACGATGCGACAATTATTACAAAAGAGAGCAATGCAATCACCAAATTTGGAAGCGCTTGTAGGGGGGAAGAAAAGATATTCGTTTCAGCAATATAATGAACGAGTAAATCAGTTTGCACATTATTTGTTATATAATGGTGTGCAAAGAGGAGATCGTATAGGAATACTATGCAAAAATAATCACCCATTTCCAAGCGTTATGATGGCAAGTTTAAAAATTGGAGCGGTATTTATCCCGCTAAATCATCAGCTGACTGTTTATGAATTAGAAACGATTGTAAAAGAAGCGAAATTAAAAGTGTTAGTTATTGATGAAGAATTTAATGAAGTGTTATTAAAGGTTGATGCTGTTAAAGAAATTCCTTATGTAATTCAAACAACAAAAGAAGGCTTTGGTTCATTTGAATTAGAGTTGCAAAAACAGCCAACGACAGAACCGAACGTAGAAGTTCATGAAGAAGACGATGCCATTTACTTGTTTACATCAGGAACGACTGGACAGGCAAAAGCATGTGTAATTGGACATAAAAACTTACATCATTATTTTGCTGAAATTGCGGGACAAAGAGAAATCCCAGCAGGTGAACGCTTTTTATCTGTGCATCCATTGTTTCATATGAGTGGCGTGCTTTCTATTTTAAATTGTATTTATCATGGCGTTACAATGATCTTCTTAGCTGATTCGAATCCTGCTCTTATTTGGGATAAGATTGAAGAAGAGAAAATTACTACGATGCTTGCTTTCCCAGCCGTTTATAGTTACATGCTTGATGAACTAAATAAAAAAGAACGTAACATTTCAACCTTTAAAGTAGCACAAAGCGGTGGTACAAAAGTGCCAGAAACACTCATTCAAAAATATATGGAAAAAGGCATATATATGGTGCAAGGCTATGGTAGTACAGAAGGTTGGGTTGTAACCTCATGGCATCCAATGATGGGAAAAGAAAAGATGTCTTCTGTAGGAAAGACCTTGAAAAATGTAGAGGTGAAAATTGTTCACCCAGAAACAGGACATGAACTAACAACAAATGAAGTTGGAGAGATTCATGTGAAAAGTCCATACATGTTTAAAGGATATTGGAATAATGAAAAGGCGACAAAGAAGGTAGTAAAAGATAGCTGGTTTAACATGGGCGATGCTGGCATGATAGATGATGATGGATTCCTGCATATTATGGGAAGATATAAAGACGTTATTATACGCGGTGGTGACAACGTATATCCAGATCAGGTAGAAGATGTTATTCATGAAATACATGGTGTTTTAGAAGTTGCAGTAGTTGGAGTTCCAGATGACTTTTGGGGAGAGGTTCCAAGAGCTTACATTGTGAAGGATGGCGAAACAACATTAACAGAAGAAAGTATTATTCAGTATTGTAAGGAGAAGTTAGCAAGTTATAAAATACCAGAAGTAGTATTCATAGATGAGTTACCGAAAAACGCTTTAGGAAAAGTGTTGAAGAGGGAATTACGAGATGCAGTTCTTGTGAAATAGAAAATTATGAAACGATGGAGAACCCAGTTATGTATAAAGCATGACTGGGTTTTTATGTATCAAAAACATAATGATTTACTAGATTTTGTATTTTGTGTAAGATAATAAAGAATATTCAATTAATATTTCGAGGGATGAAATTAAATGAAGCTATCGTTATTAGAAGTAGAGACGGATAGACTCATTATCCGTCCATTTCAAAAAGCTGATTATGAAAGTTGGTTAGATCGATTTTCTTATTGATTATAAAAATAAAGAAATGGACAAATAAGGAGAAAAGAAAATGAAGACTATAAATATATTTCATTACGACGCATTTACGAATAAACCAAATAAGGGAAATCCAGCAGGTATTGTATTAGAAGCAGATGGATTAACGGAAGAGGAAATGCAAATTATTGCTGAAAAAGTTGGATATAACGAAACAACTTTTGTTCTTTCCTCAGAAGTAGGAGATATAAGAATGCGCTATTTTACACCTGGTTTTGAAATGGAGTTATGTGGTCATGGGACAGTAGGGACGATATATGCCTTGCGCGAAAAAGGTTTATTAGAAGAGAAAAGTAACCTTATGATTGAAACGAAGGCTGGGATTTTACCGATACAAATAGGTGTAAATGAAAATGGAGAAACCTTTATTAAAATGAGACAGGCAGCACCTCAGTTTAAAGAATTTACAGGTTCAGCAGAAGAATTAGCTCATAGTATGGGTTTAGAAGTAAATGATTTAGATGTAAGTTTACCGATTGTATATGGAAGTACTGGTAATTGGACTGTAATTGTACCGATTAAAAATCTTAATGCATGTGAGAGAATGAAACCTAATAATGCTGCATTTCCATCAGTATTAAAAGAAATACCTAATGCTTCTATTCACCCAATTTGTCTAGAAACTTATGATGAAATAGCACAAATGCACGGCCGGCATTTTTCATCAGCTTACGCTGGGACGATTGAAGATCCAGTGACAGGAACAGCTTCAGGTGTAATGGGAGCGTATTATGCGGAGTATTTAGAGAAAGGTTTTGAACATGAATTGAGTTTAATCGTTGAGCAAGGACAGGAAATAAATAAAGATGGTCGTGTAACTGTTTATGTAACGAAAGGGATAGAAAACGAAAAGTTACAAATAGATATTGCTGGAACAGCGGTGTATGTGAAAGAGTTTGAAGTTTCAATATAAAGTGAAACTTTAATCAGTGGGGTCTTACTGCCCGGTGAATAGCGGGATAAAAAGAAAGCCCGGAATACATCCGGACTTTCATTATCTGTTCAATACTTCAATGTACGAAGCATTTCCAGTTGTTCTTAAAGCGGAGCGGAAATTATTATTTTCTAACGCCTTAGCAACTTGTTGTAACTGCTGTGCATCATCATGATGAATAAGTAAGCTGTCAGCACCGCTTTCCTCTATATGAATGTGTTCGACATTTCCGATTGCATCATGTACAGCTTTTAAAAATTCAGGTTTCATATTGTCCTCCTATATGTATGTAACGTTGTAATTTAGTATTTCCTTATTTATGAAATATAAAAGTAAATGAAAGGAGAAATAAAAATGAATATAAAGCAGTTTAATGAACATATAACATCACTATTTGGAGAGCATCTTCATAAATATGGCGATGATGAATATGGTTTTACTTATATAAGTAAAGATGAATTTCACAAAATCGGTTACACAACAAATTTAACGTTAGAAACTATTGAAGAAGCGTATCGAAATGGAGTCGATATGATAGTTACACATCATGCGCCGTGGAGTTTTTTATTTGGTATGGAAGAGGCTTGTATTGAGAAATTGAAGCAATATGAAATGAATCATTTTTGGATTCATTTGCCGTTAGATTTTGTAAAGTTTGGCACGTGTACATCGTTATTTAACGCAATTGGGATAGATACAATACTGGAATATTCAACCTATGAGGAAGAAGAACTACCGGGAATAGGAGAATATAAAGAAGCGATTCCTTTTTCAAACTTAGTTGGAAAACTTGAAGAAAAAATGGAAGAGAAAGTGAAGAGCTGGAGAAATCACGATAAACCAGTAAAACGGATTGCGATCTTAACCGGTGCAGGAAACAATACAAATTTGATTGAACGTGCATTAGAAAAAGGATGTGACACGTACATAACAGGTGAAAAAACATTATATACAGTGCAACATGCGAAATTTAAAGGAATTAATTTAATTGTAGGCAGTCATACGTTTACAGAAGTGTTTGGTGTAGAAAGTTTGGTTCTTAAGTTAAAAGAAAGAGATAATTCAATAGAAATTACTAGATTAAATGAAGATCATTTGGAGTGAAGAAATCACATCGCATTACCATAAATGGAATGAACTTTATGATGGAATATTGAAGGAAGCAGTTGAAATGAAATAAAATTATCTTTTGTTATATTAAGATTTTTAGGAGGAATTCCCTTATGTTTGTCAAATAATAGTAAAGTTGTCTTTTGAATTAAGGAAATATTCGGAGTTGAAGGGTGAGAGAATGGACATTTCAATAATCACTGCACAACTAGTTAAGGAAAAAGTTATTTCACATTATCCAAATAGCGTAAAAGCATTAAACGGGGGAACGACAAGTACTATATATTTGTTAGATGAACAATACGTTATAAAGTTGAATGAATCGGATGTCATACGTGAAGAAGCTTATTTTCTTCAGTTTTATAAAAAGGACGAATTATTTCCAAAGCTTTTATATAAGGAACCTTTAAATCGCTATATTGTTTACTCATTCCTTGAGGGCACAACTTCTTGCAAACTAGGCCATAAACGGAGTGTTCTTAGTAAACTTGTAAAGGAAGTTATCAATAAGTATGAAGTAGCTACAGAGATTGATGGCTGGGGGTGGAAAGAAAACCCAGTTCAATCTTGGAATGAATTTTTAACGACAAATGTGATGGAAGCTCATGAAAATGTAAGACGTTACATAAGTGAGGAAGAGTATAGAACGGTTTTTAAGTTAGCAAATAGTCCAAGTAGGAGGACTGGAATAAATCAGCCATTTTTATTGCATGGTGATCTTGGATTTCATAATTTTATATTTCAAGGGAATAAACTGCACGGTGTAATTGATCCTTTACCAGTGTTAGGAGATCCTATATATGATTTGATTTATGCGTTCTGTTCAACCCCGGAAGATTTAACAAAAGAAACAATCGATTATGCGATGAAACAATGTGTATTTTATAAAAAAGACCGTGATTTATATGAAGAAATAGTCATAGGATTATATTTGCGTATAGATACATGTTTACGGCACCACCCGAAAGATTTAGAAGATTATTTAGCAGCTTGGCGTTATTGGATGGACGAGGTTGAGGTGACTTTATAGTACAAATATTTTTGGGGAGATAGTGAGATGAATGTTGCAGAAGCCAAAAAGGATTTACTGTAATTCCATTGTCAGTTACAGTTGTTTATTTACTTACTTTTATAAGTTTATTAATTGAAAATAAAAAAGTAGATTATTATCAACAAAAATCAGTTTAATAAAAATATAGGGATAGGGGGAATTATGATGAAAAATTACGTTTGTACAACGTGCGGTGTGCAGTATGCAGCGAGTGTAGAGGAACCGGTGAGTTGTCATATTTGTGATGAAGAGAGGCAATATGTGAATCCGAAAGGGCAGTCTTGGACGACTTTAGAAAATTTGCAAACAGATGATACATATAAAAATGTAATAATCGAAGAGGAAAATGGACTTTATAGTATTACGACAAAACCAGGATTTGCGATCGGTCAAACGGCATTTATAGTGAAAACAGAGTCATATCGTTTACTATGGGACTGTATTACGTATTTAGATGAAACGACAATTGCGAAAATAAAAGAGCTTGGTGGATTAGATGCGATTGCATTGTCTCATCCTCATTATTATTCAACGCAAGTAGAATGGGCAGAGACATTTGATGTACCAATTTATATACACGAAGATGATAAAGAATGGGTGATGCGCCCAAGTAGTCGTATTATTTATTGGTCTGGTGAGTCTTTACAATTAGCGGATGGGATTACTGTACATCGTCTTGGAGGACATTTTAGTGGTGGTTCTGTATTGCATTGGGAAGAAGGTAATGATGGAAAAGGGATTTTGTTAACAGGTGATATTATTCAAGTTGTAGCGGATGAGCGGTGGGTAAGTTTTATGTATAGCTATCCAAACTTAATTCCATTACCAGCGAGAAAAGTGGAAGAAATGGTGAACCGAGTGAAGCCGTTACAGTTTAATCGTTTATACAATGCTTTTCATCGAGTAGTAAAAGAAAATGCAGATGAGGCAGTTGAACGTTCTGCTGAAAGATATATAAAAGCAATAGAAGGAAAGTTGTTTCATACGTAAAAGGAGAGTAGCTTAATGAAAACGTTAGTATGCTTTGGAGATAGTATTACAGCTGATGAAACATTTTTTGATGGAATGCCGAGATTAACACCACGTTTGCAAGAGATGTTTCCGAAGTGGAAAGTAGTGAATGCAGGTGTTCCAGGGGATAATACATTCGATGCGTTACATAGGATTGAAGAAGATGTAATATCATATAAACCAGATTTCGTAACAGTTTTTCTTGGTACGAATGATGCAGTTTCTTTTTCTCAAGTGTCATTACAAGCATATAAAGAAAACTTAGAGAAGATTGTGAACCATATTTCATCAGATAAAGTACTACTGATTAGTCCTGCACCAGTTGATGAAGAAAGACAGCGTAATAGAACAAATAGAGTGCTTGGTCAGTATGCAGACGTGGTGGAGAAAGTGGCGAGGGAAACAGGAAGTTATTTTCTAAACGTATTCGCTGAAATGATTCAAGAACGGGATTATAAAAGATTTGTAGAAAATGGTGAAAAAGATGGATTACACTTTGGACCAGAAGGCTATGAGTATGTAGCGAGGTTAATTGGTGAAAAGTTAAAAGGAATTTTATAAGGAGCAAAGCACTTAGTGTTTTGCTTTTTCTTGTTTTTTTGCAGTCTATAAACTTATTCACCGCTGTAATTTGCACAGATATTTTGTTTTTTTATATGCG
>NZ_JBNLYC010000098.1:0-16595 GCF_050172015.1 Bacillus sp. GMa5/1
AATCATCATCACAAAATAATGGTGAATCAAATAGATCTATAATTTGAAAAGAATATTGAGTTTGAAAATCATTTATAACTTTATAAAAATCTTCTTTTAATTTCTTACTACTACAATTGAAATAATGTGAAGTAACTGGGAATACAACAATTAATGGTTTTATATCATTTTTTAACAGTAATTCTAAATATTTTTTAAAAATTATTTTATTTTCAACTAAAGTTTGAGGATACGCCAATTTAGCATGTGAAGCTGCTCTTGTTTTCCCGTGTTCTTCAAAAGGAATATGAAGAGGAGTAGTATTCCATTCAGCATTTACCCAAGGCAGTATCAATGATTCATCTTTTAGTTCATCTAATAAAATATATTCAAAATGCAAATTAAAAATAGAAAGAAGTGGTTTCGGAGTATTTAGATGGGAGAATCCATCAGTGGGTAGAGGAGAGTGAACTACAGTATGATGACCATCTTGAAACAATGGATAATATACTTTGTGAATTCTATATGATTCGGAGGATAACGACATATCAAAGTAAAACGAGAAATAGGCTATTCCTATTAAACAATATTGAAATGAATGATTGTTTGATAAAAGTTGTGACGCTATTAAATAATCATAGTATAGATCTTGCGATGGAAGTGTTAATTTTATTGACTTTTTTGAGAGAAGCTCCGTACTTATGCCACAATGCGGATAAGACAAACCGGTAGCAAACAATTCATACGTCGGATCACTCTTTGCTTTTTTCATAGAAATGTATAAAGACATAAGATCCGGATTTATTTGATAGATAGAAATTAATTTATCCTTCCATTCATACATGTATTTTGTTAAATTAATAATTTTTGAACTTTGCACGCCCCTATTTATCAAATCATTTGTAAGTTTTTCTGCGTCCCCTCTCCAAATGACTATATATTGAAAAGAACTTTCTATACGAACAACATCTGAAACGTCCACAACATGAACTATTGTTTTACATTTATTTTTGTCTAACGTATTTCGAATCCTATCCCCTGATAATTCATCACTTAAAACAATGATTTTATATTGTTCCTTCATGTACATCCCCTCCATTATATGTATAATATGAAATTCATTTTTAATTCGTAACAATCATATACACCTGCAATCTAACAAAAAAAATAGCTCCACCATTAGGCGTAGCTATTTTTGCAATTATTGCTTATTCAAATTATATTCCTTTATCTAACTCATAAAGTTTACGATACTTTTCATTTTCTTTCAGAAGTTGTTTATGACTACCTTGCATGACAATTTGACCACGATCAAGGAATATAACTTCGTCTACATGTTCTATTCCTACAAGATGGTGCGTAATCCAAATAACAGTCTTTTCTTCCGTTGCAGAAAACATTGTTTCAATTAAAGACAATTCTGTTTTTGGATCTAAACCGATAGTCGGTTCATCAAGTACAATAATTGGTGTTTCTTGCATAAGAGTTCTAGCAAAAGCAACCCTTTGTCTTTCCCCACCAGAAAACCGCTTTCCCATTTCATGCATTTTTGTTTGTAATCCGTCTGGAAGAGAAGTAACATGTGAAGCTAATTGTGCTTTCTCTAAAGCTTTCCATATCTCTTCATCCGTCGCCTCTGGTTTGCCAATTCGTACATTATTTCCAATTGTCGTATCAAACAAATGCGGCTTTTGATTTAATACAGAAATATATTTAGATAAAAGATTCGTATTAGCTCGTTCACCATTTAGTACAACTTGGCCATTTACTGGGCTTAACGCCCCTGTTAACAATTTTAGTAAAGTAGATTTCCCTGTCCCACTTCTCCCTAAAATAGCAATTTTCTTCCCTGTTTTTATTTGTAATGATACATCTTTTAATACAATCTCATTACTATCTGGATAACTATACGATACGTGATTCAGTTCAATATCTACATGTTTTGGTTCAATATAATCTTTCTCTCCATGCAAATCCGTTTCATCATGTAAAACACTATCACTTTCTACGCCATTAAGACGATGGGTAGATTCTACATACGACGGTATTCGATCGATGGCATCTGCAATAGGAATAAGCGCGTTCGTTACAGATAAAGTCATTAATACGAAAGCTGCGATAACTGTAGGAGCAATTTGTTCACTTGCCGCTTCATTCCCAGTCCATATGATCATCGAAATAACTACAATACCTACTACTAATTGAATGATACTGTCCCGAATATGATACCAGCGTTTCACTCTCTTTTCGATTTTTAACAACTGATCATTTTGTTTTACATACTCATTAATAAATTCATCTTTACGACCACTTGCTTGCCAATCAGATAATCCAAAAACAGCATCTGTCAGTTGTTGATACAAACGGTTTCGTCCTTGCTTTAAAGTAACATGATGTTTCTTCATCAAAAGTAATGATACAAACGGAAGAAGAAAAACGATAATAGCTAACATACAACCTACAATAAGTGCAAAAACAAAATCAAATGCACCGATAACAAGTACGAAGATACTATAAACAACTAGCGCTAATATGCTAGGAAATATTGTACGTAAATATAGGTTTTGCAAATGCTCTATATCTTCGGATAACACTCCTAACATATCACCCGTTTGAAATCGAGAACGGAAAAATAACGCCTGTGGTTCTACTATTCTATATAGCCTCGTTCTCATTTTTTCTAATATACGTAGTACGACATCATGTCCGACTAAGCGCTCTATATAATGAAATACAGCTTGCCCTATACTAAACGCTCTTGTTGCAACAATAGGAACATATACAGCCATTACATTTTCTGGTCTAAGGGCAGATTTTGAAATCAAATAACCTGAAATAAAAAGTAACATCGCTCCTGAACTAACTCCAAGAAGACCAAGGAAAATAGTTAAAGTCATTCTACCTTTATTTTGTTTTATATAAGGTTTAACCCAGTTACTCATTTCTCTCCCCTCTCTTCCCTATGAAAATGTAATGTCTCATTCTCTAAAAGTTCTTCATACGTCCCACTTTCTTTCATTTCCCCTTTATTTAAAATAAGAATATGGTCCATTTGTTTCATCCAATGTAGACGGTGGGTTGCTAAAAATACTAACTTTCCATTAAATAGACGTAACATCGCTTCCTTTATTTCAAATTCGGTTTCAATATCAAGATGTGCCGTAGGCTCATCTAATAAAATGATTGGTTTTTTACTTAAAAGCGCACGCGCCATAGCAACACGCTGTTCTTGTCCGCCACTTAGCATACGTCCACCTTCTCCAATTCTTTCGTGCATCCCATTTGAAAGTGATGTAACGAGTGAACGAAGGCCGACTTCATTAATAACTCTTTCAACTTCTTCATCTGTTGCATTTGTTTCATAAAAACGAATGTTATCCTTTAATGAAAGCGGAAAAATATAAGGTTGCTGCGGAATATAAGCGATATTTTTTTGCCAATCTTCACGAGTAGACCCGTCAATTTCCACACCATTTACAATCATCTTTCCAGCTGAAGGAGTTAAAAATCCTGCTAATACGTCGATTAACGTCGATTTGCCTGCACCACTTTCACCAATAACACCAATAGCACCGTTACCTTCCCAAGTAAAATTAATTCCTTCTAATATAGCCTTTTCAGATTCAGTATTATTAACTTTGATGTCTTGTAATTTCAAGCTACTAGAGGCATTCCATACTATATCTTCATTTAAATCTTTCTTTTGTATTCTTTGTTGTTGTTGCAAAATCTCTTCTATTTGCTCCATCGCAATTTGTCCATCTAATGTTGCATGATAATTTGCTCCCACTTGTTTAATCGGCAGAAAATATTCCGGAGCTAAAATCAAAATTGTAAGGGCTGGTAATAGTATAATCGTTCCATCTATTAAACGTATCCCTAATCCAACTGCCACAAACGCGATTGATAAACTCGTAAAGAAATCTAATGCAAAAGAAGAAAGAAAAGCAACTCGCAAAGTACGCATCGTTGCTTTTCTATACCTTTTACTTACTTTTTCAATCTTTCCTTCGTGCTGTTCACTTTTCCCTAAATACTTTAATGTTTCTAAACCTTTTAACGTATCTACAAAATGGTTCGAAAGTACACGATATATCTCGTACTGACTATCTGCCATTTTTTGCGCTGCTAATCCGAGAAGAATCATAAATATGATCACGATAGGAATCGTTACAACTAAAATGATTCCAGACTCAATATCTAACGTAAAAACATATAGTACAATTAGACCTGGAACGATGCTACTTCTAATCATTTTAGGAATCGTTAATTCAATATATGTTTTAAATTTCTCAATCCCTTCAATTGATAAGGTAACCAGATGACCAGTCCCAACAGTTTGAACATACCTTGGACCTAATGTGAAATATGCCTCTATTAGTTGTTTTCTTAGTAACGACCCTGTTTTTTCAGCAAAACGTTCCACTAATATTTGTGATGTTCGAACTACTATGTGACGCGCTGCAAACGCGATACCAAAATAAACAATTTCACTTAATATTGTTTGTACTGTCTCTCCATGAAATAAAAACGTAATAGCTCGTGCTAAAAAGATTGTTTGCGCAATAATACTAAAAGCTTCTAAAATACTAATAATCGTTAACGCTACATATAAAATACGGCTACCGGGATAAGACGGAAGTCCTCTTTTTCTTTTCATTAGTACTCCAAATCGTTGTCTGACTTAACAGGTTGTCTAAATACATAATAACTCCATATTTGACTTCCGATAACGAAAGGCAAAATAGCAATCGCAAAGTAAGTCATAAGTTTTAATGCATAAGCTCCTGATGCTGCGTTGTAAATTGTCAAATCATTCATTGCTCCTAAAGAGCTAATCATAACACGTGGGAACATACCGATAAATACACTCGCACTTAGTAAAATGATTGTTAAACTCGTCATAAAGAAAGCCCAACCATCTCTTCTTCTTTTATTTAATAAAGTGGACACTAATAGTGCTACAAAAGCTCCGATTGGCACCATAATCCATTCTGTTCCATGAGCAGTGAAAATGTCGGTTTTCCATAACCCCACACCAGCAAAAACAAGAAGTGTAATTAATGAAAATGGTGCAATTTTTATTGCAGCAATTCGTGCACGTTCTCTCAATTTACCAGTTGTACGTATCGTAAGAAATTGTAATCCGTGAACAATACATAGTAGGAGAAACATTACTCCTCCAAGTAACGCAAATGGATGAAGTAATTGCAAGAATCCACCTACAACATTTTTACTCTCATCAATAGGTACACCTACCATAAAGTTTGCAATCGCAACTCCCCAAAGGATAGGAGGTAACATACTTCCAATAAACATCCCCCAATCCCATGCACTCTTCCATTTATGATTATCTATTTTCGCACGAAATTTAAAGGAAACACCTCTTAAAATTAAAGCAAGAAGCATAAATACAAATGGAATATAAAAACCACTAAATAAAGTTGCATACCAGTGCGGAAATGCCGCAAACATGGCTCCACCAGCACAAACAAGCCATACTTCATTCGCGTGCCAGAACGGTCCTATTGTATTTAAGTAAACTCGTTTTTCAAAATCATTCTTTCCTAAAAACCTCGAAACCATTCCTACCCCAAAGTCGAAACCTTCCAGTACGAAGAATCCAACAAACAAGATTGCAATAACTAAAAACCATAACTCATTAAGAGATAACATACTCTTCCTCCTTATCAAATGGATCATGGCTTTGATAATCCTTTTTCGTTTTCTTATTCTTGTGGCCCTTAATGGTACGAACAAATAAGTACACACAAATTCCACCCATAATTAAATACATTGATGTGAATGAAATAAGTGAGAATAATACTTCACCGAATGTTACATTTGGTGATACAGCATCTTCTGTTTTCATTACACCAAATACAACCCAAGGTTGACGACCCATTTCAGTCATAATCCACCCTACTGTATTACCGATGAATGGAAGAGAAATTGCATACACCATTAATTTTAAATACCACGTTTTTTCCGCTAAACGATCTTTTCTTGATAAGAACCATCCGTAAGCTCCTAGAAGAAGCATGAATGTTCCACTCATTACCATCGCTCTAAAACTCCAAAACATTGTATGCACTGGAGGAATATAATCTCCAGGTCCATATTTTTCCTCATATTGTTTTTGAATTTGATTCATCCCTTCAACTTGACCGCTAAACTTATCATACGATAATAGACTTAGCATATAAGGGATTTGAATTTCAAACGAATTTTCTTTCTTCTCTGTATCAATTTTCGAAAATACTGTAAATGGTGCTGGATCCTCACTTGTATTCCATAGCGCTTCAGCTGCCGCCATCTTCATTGGATGTGTCTTAATTAATTGTTGCGCTTGTGCATGACCGAAGAATAATACAAGCGCCGTTGTAATTGTTCCAACAATGATAGAAATTCGGAAAGATTTTTTAAATACTACAGTTTCTTGTCCTTTTGTAATTTTCCATGCACTTACACCAGCAATAAAGAATGCACCTGTTGCAATTGCCGCTGTAATTGTATGCGGGAATTGTACCCATAGTTGTGGGTTTTGAATAATGGCTAAGAAATCATTCATTTGCGCACGACCATCAGCTGCCATTTCATACCCGACAGGTGACTGCATAAATGCACTTGCAGTTAAAATCCAGAATGCTGATAACATCGTTCCAATTGAAAGGAGCCAAATACACATTAAGTGAATTCGCTTCGGTAATTTATCCTCACCGAATACCCATAAACCCAGGAATGTAGACTCAATGAAAAATGCCAGTAATCCTTCAATCGCAAGTGATGGACCAAATACATCACCTACAAAACGTGAATACGTTGACCAGTTCATACCAAACTGGAATTCTTGTAAAATACCTGTTACTACACCTACTGCAAAGTTAATAAGGAATAATTGCGTCCAAAACTTTGCCATCTTCTTATATACTTCTTGCCCTTTTACCACATACAACGTTTGCATGATCGCAATAATAAAAGCTAAACCAATTGACAGCGGAACAAAAAAGTAATGGAAAATCGTTGTTGATGCGAACTGTATTCGTGCCAATTCGAGCGTTTCCATACTAAAATCACTTCCTTCATAGTTTTTATAATAAAAGTTAATTGAGCAATCTTATCAAACTCAATTATTAAGAAATACGAAAAGACAAAAACATTTTGTATGTATTGTCGAAAAATATGAAGTTTCAGTTTTTCAAACTATTGTAATGCTATTTTTTACCTTTTCACTATTTCTGTAGTGTTTTATTCGTTAATCGAATTGTATAATATACCTGCATAGTAAATTCAGGTTATTTTTGACGTATTATTGACATCATTTTGTCTGAAATATGTCTTTTGTCATTTTTTTGAATCAGATTTTTCTCATTAGCAAAATGTGTTTTTTCAATATACTTCTTACTTTTATATCTATAAAACAATCGTTTTTCTCTTCATACACTTGACTTTCACCCGAAAAAATGTCCTCGAAACCACCCTCGATAAACGCTTGTTTTTTGTCAAGAGAAAAATGTATTTTTAAAATTCAAACTCGAAATAATGTTATTCAAAAATAGAAAATAACTTCCCTCTTCCTCGACTAAAAGTTCATTTTTTTGTCATTTTTCCAGAACAAATAAAAAAAACTGAAAGTCGATTAGACTCTCAGTTTTTTTATTTATTTTGCCGTATGTTTTCTAACGGCTGGTAAAATTTCAGTAGCAATTAATTCAATATTTTTCTCAATTTTATCAAATGGTACACCGCCAAAATCAATTTGTGCCATAAAGCGTTGTTGGCCAAACAATTCATATTGGTAAAGCATTTTCTCAATGATTTGTTGTGGGCTACCAACCATTAAAGCATCACGGTAATCTATTGCATTTGTAAATTGCTGTTTCGGATACCCACCACCGCGCAGTGTAAGCATACCAGCATTAATGTGAGGGTAATATTCACTAAGTGCATCTTGCGAATTTTTTGCCGTATAAAATAAACTCGTTGTCGCAACTGGTAAACTAGCTGAATCAAATCCACTTTGTACAGCAGCCTCGCGGTAAGCATCTACTGACACTTTAAAGTTAATTGCTGGACCACCGAGTGTTGTTATCATCATTGGTACACCCGCGCGTCCTGCTTTAATTGCACTAGCTGGTGGACCTCCAACTGCACGCCAAATTGGTAAGTTATTATTTTTCGCTCTTGGAATAACCGATGCATGTGCGAGCGGTGCTCTGAACTGTCCATTCCATGTGACATGTTCCTCGTTATTAATTTTTAATAAAAGATCCATCTTCTCTTCGAATAATTCTTCATAATCATTCACGTCATAACCAAGTAAACTATATCCCCCAATACGAGATCCACGACCAGCCACAATTTCTGCACGACCATTAGAAATCAAGTCAATTGTAGCGAAATCCTCATATACTCGAACTGGGTCAGATGTACTTAATATCGTTGCTGAACTTGCAATTTTTATATTTTTCGTAGCTTGCGCGACCGCACCTAAAATAACTGTATGAGCTTGCGTTGTAAAATGTGTTTGATGACTTTCGCCGACAGCAAACACATCAAGTCCTGCCTCATCTGCTAACTTAGCTGTATCAATTAGTTCGTGAATTCTTTTCTCTGGCGTAATTTTCTCCCCATTATGTGGATTTAAAACATGATCACCAATTGAATATAATCCAAACTCAATTCCTTTTCTTGTATCTATACGGTATTTTTCCATAGTTACTCTCCCCTTTAATAAAGTAGTATTCGTTTTTTTCTAAAAACGTTGGTAAGTCAGGTATATCTACGTATTACCTACACCTTCACTTGATTAGTCAATTGATAATGTAAAAAAAATTACTCTTGCGGTAATTCTTTTTTCTCACTATGCTTATGAACTTTCGTCATCAGCTCATATAATATTTTCTGCTCTTCTTCATTTAATACATCATCAAAAAACGAAGATTGAAATGCAAGTTGCTCTGGCAATGCTCTCTCTAAAGCTGCTTCTCCTTGCTCTGTAAGACTAATTGTTTTCGTTTTCCAATCTTGTTTTCGTACAATATATCCTTCTTTTTCAAGACGAGTTAACATTCGAGAAATGCCACCTTGTGTAACAGTTACCTTTTCAGCTAACTCCATTTGTGTTAGTGGTTGATACGTACGTATTTGCAAAAGCACATCAAATTGAGCTGTCGTTAAATCAAAACGTTTTAAAAACTCATTTGACATTTGATTACTTTGGTTCGTAAATCGTATTAAACGTAACCATATTAATGATCCTATCGTATTATCACGCATGTTTTGTCACTTCCTAGCGTTCATCTTACTATCACTTTACTACGCAAGTGATAAAAAAGCAAGAAAAAATGTAATAAATATATCGATAGAGTATTGCATAAATAATGATAAGTAAGAATTCATATAAACATGAATTCTTACTTATCATTATTCTTAACTTTTCCTTTCATTCATTACTATATTTAAAGCTGCCATAGCTTTTGGCCAACCAACGTAAAAAGCCATATGTGTTATTAATGCAACCAATTCATTCTCCATAACCCCATTTTGTTTAGCTAGCTTCAGATGAAATTGTAATTGTTCTGTATTACCGAGACTGATTAGTGCTGACACAGTACACAAACTTCTTTCTCTTAATGTTAAAGTGGCATCCCGCCACACTTCCTCAAATAATATCTTTTCACTATAATGAGCAAATGCAGGTGCCATTTCTCTCATTTTCTTTTTAATATGTACTTCAATAAGTTCATTTTTCATTTTTTTCTCCCTTTATTTTCACCATTTGTGCTATTCCTTGACCAAATGACCAGTTTTCAGCAGCTGTCTCATTTAGTGTAATAAAAATATCCGAGGTTTTAACGCCGGAATATTCCGTAATTTTTAAGGATACCGATTGATACAAATCTTTTTTCTGTTGCACCGTTCTTCCCGGTCCACATGTAATAGAAACATAAATCATATTCTCTGTTCTCTTTTCTCCTCTTTCCAACAAATAATATGGATTATATAAAAATTTGTTTTGTTGGTAGGGTAAGAACATTTGAAAATAATCATTTTCAGGGATGTTAAAATGTTCAATTAATGAAAGATGGATACATTCACCCATTTTTTCCAACTCTTCTTCATTTAATATGTTTTCAGGATAATAAATCTTCACAAAAGGCATAGATTTTCATTCCTTTTCTTATTTTTTTATATGCAACAAAATTTCATCGTGAAATGTGTAAAATCTCATATACTGTAACACCTTTATTCACTGCAATTTCAGGCTTCTCTTCATAAAAATTAAACCTACTATACCCCCATTTATCCGGATTATAAACGATTACATTCCCTAAACACTTTTCGTTGTTTTGTACATTTTCATTCATCGTTTTTAATTGAGTCCCAATCAGTGTTTTACTTTGAGAAATACTTCCTGCATATTCAACAACATATCTACTTTTCTTAAATCCATCACTTAGATTAACCACTAATGGAACACCTATATTTATTTGTTGCCATCCAAAAGATTGTAAAATGTTATCGTAATACCCTTCAAAGATAAATTTATTCATCCCTTCATGACCATTCCAAATATATAAAGGTGCATAGCAGTTATAAAAATTCCCGTCTTTCTCCGTTTCCGTAATTAAATAAGCTTTAAAATTTAGTGCTTGGAAACCATCAGTTTTATAACCATTATCCTTTACCCTTTTCTTAATAATTTCCATGTCATAATCCTTTGGCAAAATGACCTTATATTGCATTCCAATCATGTTTATCACTCGCTTTCAATCTTATATACATTATGATAAATCGATAAGTAGCTAACGTAAAATAGGTATAAATTATGTTTGGTATCATTTATAATGATAGTGCATAAGGGGCTGAGATATATGGAAATAAATGATCTTATTATATTCAAAACTGTGGCCAGTGAGGGTTCTATTAGTAAAGCTGCTAAAGAGTTAGGATATGTTCAACCGAACGTAACTGAGCGAATCAAAAAATTAGAACAAGAATTAGAAACGCCTTTACTACATAGAGATAACAAAGGTGTTTCCTTGTTACCTGCTGGTGACATTTTATTAGATTACACGAATCAAATATTAACTCTATTAGAAGAAGCGAAAGATAAAATTAAAACAAGTGGGTCTTCTTATATAATCGCGACGTCACAATCGATTTTGACTAATTATTTAAGTAAGCGTATTGAAGAAAACTTCAGAAATTATCAAATATATGTAGAAAATAGTAGTCATTTGCCAAAATTACTGCAGCAACAAAAAGTTGATATGGTCATCACTTATGAGGATGATTCTGGTGCAGGTTTTAAAAAAGTATTTACTACTTCAATTTCTATAGGCTTACTAAAAGATCAAGAAAAATGTATCATTGACTATTCAAAGGAACTCTTCTTCGTTAGTAATGACAAAAAGTGTCCTTTTAGAAATAAGACGATACAATTTCTAAAAGAAAATAATTTATCTCAGCGTCAACTTCAACAATTAGATTCTTATTCGCTTATGGAAGAGTTTATTCAGGACGGAAAAGGGATAGCCTTTTTGCCGATTAAAAATGATAAATTGGTACCAATTGAAGATGTTCCAGTTGAGAAATTAGCTGTTCATTTTTTTACAAATCAAAACTCTTTCAAACAAATCCCTGATGAACTATTTGGTTAATAAAAAATCCCTCCTTTATGAATCTAAAAGAGGGATTTTCATATTCTATACAATTGATTTTTCACACATTTTGCTCCACTTCTGCGCTTTTCTCCTTCTTATTCCGTTTCATATTCTTCAGTCCCTTAACCGTCCCAACCAATCCTTTCGGAAAAACGAGTAGCACGATAATATACAATAAACCTAGAATAATCGTCCATCTTTCAAAAATCGGATATTCCGTCGCTAGTTCTGATAAATAATATTTTAGTGATTCAATAATTCCAGCTCCTGCAATTGCTCCAATTAACGTTCCAACCCCACCAATCATCGTCATCAATAATGCATTTAATGTCATTTCAATTGAAAATACAGTCGTATTAACAAAACGTAATGTAATAACAAATAAACCACCGCTAATCGCAGCTACTACTCCTGCAACAATGCTAGCAATAATTTTATAATGAAGCACTTTATATCCTAGTGCTTCAACACGTTGCTCATTTTGTGAAATTGCTTTTAATACTTTTCCAATAGAAGATTTGGTGAAAAGACGTAAGAGAACAAAAATGATAAGTAAACATATAAGTGTTACATAATAAAACGTAAAACGATCACGGAATACGTCTGGTACACCAAATGTAAAACCATCTCCTCCGTGAGTGAGCCCACGCCATTTTTCAGCAAGGACGAAAAACAACTGTGAAATAGCAAGTGTTAACATTGCATAAAAATGACTTTTCAATCGTAAAGAAAGCAAACCAATTATATAACTAACGATTGCTGAAACGATAATTGCAGCTACTATTCCAATTAAAAAGTTCGTTATTGATACGCCTTGTCGATCAAATAAAAGCGCTACCCCATATGCTCCTATCCCAAAGAACATACAATGACCGAACGATACAATTCCTGTATACCCAAGCAATACATCAAAACTCATTGCAAAAATAGCAAAGATGAAGATTTGAGTGAACAAAATTAACAGGCTCCGTGAATCATTTACGAACGGAAATACACTTAAACAAATGAGCATACATACTCCGAAGTATACTTTAATTCGGTCCGATGTGTTGTTCACCATTTCACCCCTTTTCACCAACAAGTCCAGTTGGCTTCACTATTAAGAAAAATAGTAACATTAACATATTAATTGCAAGTGATAAATCTGGTATAAAATACGCTGTAAAAGCACCAGCTAATCCAACAATTAAAGAAGCAATAGCTGAACCTTGTACGCTTCCTAATCCACCGATAATTACTACTATAAAAGCTAAAATTGCATACTGCATGCCCATCTCGGCGAAAATAACGCCCGAATACGGTGCTAATAAGAATCCTCCCAAAGCTGCCATCCCTGCTCCTAATAAAAAGACGAAAGAAAATATCGCTTTTACATTAATACCAAGCGCTTGAACCATTTCTTTATCCATTACACCTGCACGGATCATAAGACCTATCTTCGTCTTTTTGAGTAATAGTAGTAGTGCGATGTAAATAATTATCCCAATCAAAATAACAAATAGACGATATTTAATTAATATAATACCTCCGAATGTAAAACTTCCTTGTAACCATAACGGTAATTTTGCACTAATAGGGTTTGGCCCCCAAAATATTTTAATACACTCACTAAGAACGAGCATTCCTCCAAGCGTAACGAGCAGCTGTCGAACATGATTTCCATATACCGGTCTAATAAGAAACCTTTCTAAAATAAATCCTAGGAACATTCCCATGGCTACTGCTCCAACTAAAGCTAATATATAACTTCCTGTCATATTAAATAACCAAACACCTGTAAATGCTCCCCATGCAAATAAACCACCGTGTGCAAAGTTTAAAACGCTCATTAGACCGAAAATAAGTGAAAGACCTGATGCTAACAAAAAAATGAGCATCCCTGTTGAAATCCCATTTACAAATAAATTGATTAACACATCCATCCTTTTCACCTCGGATTCATGTTAAGAGATTCCTAAATATTTATGACACATTTCCTTATCCTTTTTTAATTCATTCATAAAACCTTTATGAACAATTCGTCCGTTATCCATAATGTAAAAATAATCACCAATTTGACTGGCCATCATAAAATTTTGCTCAACAAGTAAAACTGTTGTTTTCTCTTTCATCTTCAAAATAGCTACCATTAATTTCTCCACCATTATCGGGGATAGCCCTTTGCTCGGTTCATCAATAAGTAATAATCCATCACTATTAATAAACGCTCTTGAAATAGCCAACATTTGCTTTTGCCCTCCGCTCAAGAGCCCACTTTTCTTATTCCAAAACTGCTTTAAATCCGGAAATAGTTCCAGCATCCACTCTATTTTCCCTTCTACTTCCTCACCTTTTCCCCTAGCAAGAGCGAATGTTTCTTCTACTGTCAAATCATGAAAAATACCTTGATTTTCTGGTACATACCCTATTCCTTTCCTTGAAATTAAATGTGTAGGTAATCCACTTACTTTTGCACTATCATAATAAATTTCACCATCTGCAATGCGGTGAAATCCCATCACTGAACGTAATGTCGTTGTTTTCCCTGCCCCATTTCTA
Source organism: Bacillus sp. GMa5/1 (assembly GCF_050172015.1). NCBI lineage: Bacteria > Bacillati > Bacillota > Bacilli > Caryophanales > Bacillaceae > Bacillus > Bacillus sp. GMa5/1. The sequence goes on from NZ_JBNLYC010000098.1 coordinate 14,187, forward strand.
CCAAACAGTACAGTAATCGTCCCTTTCTCAACAGCAAGAGATACTCCTTGCAAAATATGAAACTGATCTAAATACGTTTCTATATTATTCACTTGTAATAGTGCCACTATATAATCCCCCTAAATAAGCACTTTGTACACGCTCATCTTTCATAATTTCTTCTGGCAATCCTTCAGCTAATAACTCTCCATGAAATAAAACGATAAGATGATCTGACAAACCTAGTATCATATCCATTTTGTGTTCGATAAGTACAATTGTGCTCTCTGGATGTTTCTTAATATTTTCAATCACTTGTAATATAGCAGGGACTTCCTCAACCGAAATACCTGCCGTCGGCTCATCAAGTAATAACACATCCGTTTTTAAAGCCAATAACATCGCAAGTTCTAGCTTTCTTTTCTCTCCATGTGCCAAATCTTTCGCTAATATGTTCTCTTTCTCGTGAAGTAATACTGTTTTTAAGAAACGTCTCGCCTCTCCAACTTGTTGCTTTAATTTTGCTGAACTCGGGAAAAAACTATAGTAATCTTGTACGAATGATTGAACACTTAAACGGACATTTTCAAGTACCGTTAATTCTGGGAATATGTTTGTAAGCTGAAAAGAGCGACCGATTCCTAAGCGTGTTCGATCTGAAATCGATAGTTTTGTAATATCTTGCCCTTTAAAATACACTTCACCTGTTGTAGGTGAAATCTGTCCACTTAGTAAATTAAATAATGTTGTCTTCCCCGCACCATTTGGCCCGATAATAGAAATGAGCTTTCCTTTTTGGACAGTTAAATTTACATCTTTAATAACTTGATGTTCACCAAAAGATACACTAAGATTTTTCGTCTCTAGCAAATGTGTCACGAAATCCCTCCCTTTAAAGCCGTGAGTATGAAGGAAATATGTATAAAGAGGGTCCCCCCCTCTTTATACAAAAACAACAGAAAATTCAGTCTATTTATTTTGAACTGGTGGTTCTGTTTCTTTCATCGTTAATTCTCGCTCTAACACTGGCACCGGATAATCAACACCATCTTGCTTTTTCAATGTGATAGAATACAGCGTCTGCATCGCTTGGTGGTCCTTCTCTCTAAACTTCATCTTTCCTTTCGGTGTATCAAATTCCATTCCTTCCATTTTCTTAATCAAGGTATCTACATCTGTATCACCTTTTGTTTTCTTTAAGGCTTCTACAATAGAAATTGCTGCTGACATTCCTCCCGCTGTAAACAAATCTGGCACTACACCATTAAAACGTTTTTTATGCTCTTCAACTAGCCAATCATTCACTTTATTTTTTGGAAGTGTGTGATAATATACAGAAAAACCTTGCATACCTACTAATGCATCCATTGTTTTTAATGCTGGTATATCTGGCGCACCTGTAGAAATTTTAATACCTTGCGCTTCCACATTCATATCTTTCAACTGTTTCCAAGGTGAATTTGCCCCTGCCCAAACGATAAATAAATAATCTGGTTTTGAAATAATGATATTTTGAATATTCGCTGTAAAATCTGTTGAATTTGTATCCGCGTATTGCTCATTCACAATGCTCGCACCTAATTTTTTCGCACCCGCTTTAAATGCAGCAATCCCTTCACGACCAAAAGCGTTATCTGGGGCAAATGTCGCAATCTTTACACCTTTTTTCGCAATTGCCGCTGCTCCTGCAATCGCATCTTGTGAGGAACTTCTTCCAGTTCTAAAAATATATTTATTCCAGTTCTTCCCGGTAATACTATCCGCAACTGCCGGTTCTACAACCATAATCTTTTCATATTCCCCGGCCAGTGGTAAAACCGCTAACGTATCACTTGAACTAGACGATCCAACTAAAAAATCAACTTTCTCTTCTTCTAATAACTTCGTAGCTTTTTTAACTGCTACATCAGCTTTCGTTTCTGTATCTTCTACAACAAACTTAATCTTTTTCCCATCTACTTTCCCAGTTCCACCAGTTGCATAGTCTAACCCTAATTCAAATCCGTTCACTGTTTGTTTTCCATACGATTCTAGCGGTCCTGTTAAAGAAGCAAGAACTCCTACCTTAATCGTTTTTTCATCCTCTGTACTTGTTTTCTTTCCTGAACAAGCTGCCGTTATTAATAACGAACCTAAAACACAACCAGTAAACATTGTCTTTAGCCACTTACGTTTTTTCATCGACATTGTGATCCTCCCCATACTTTACTTTCTGATAGAATCAAACACGCCAAAATCCCCTGTCCGTAATCATGACTAACTAATTCGATAGATAATGGAAAACTCTTGTAGTACCCTCTACATTCGGCACAAATATATAATCACCTTCCTATGTAATGGAAACGGACATACAATCAATATATATTCTGCAATCCAATTGAAAATACTGTTTCATTTCAGTAATGATCATACAAAAAGACTAACTTATTT
>NZ_JBNLYC010000099.1:0-16391 GCF_050172015.1 Bacillus sp. GMa5/1
AATTGTTTTATCTTTTAGGCTGAGATTTGAGAACCTATCCTCCTCATGTATCAAAATATCCCTTTTTCTGGAAGTTGACTTCATTTTATCATGAAATACATATTAAAAAACTACGAATTATGGGAAAATAAGGTGACAAAAAGTAAGATTTCATGTAAAATTATTAATAAGGTTTTTATTTAACTAAATGAAATAAAAGGAGCTGTCAATGTTGTCTCAAAATCGAGAGCAATTAATGGAAGAACTATCGACAAATGTGTTTGCTATGTTTCGCACGTTGCGTAATGATATCGGAAAAATATTCGGTGGTTACATACCGTGGAATGAATTCATCGTCCTAAGAATATTAAATCGTACGAATAAAGAAATGGTATCGCGTGTAGCAAATGAATTAAATGTGTCGAATAGTCATATTACAGCTGTTACAGAAAAATTAATTAATAAAGGTTTTGTAACTCGTTCACGTTCTACATCAGATCGCCGAGTTGTGTATTTAGAGATTACAGAACAAGGGAAAGATTTAGTTGCGAAAATGGAAGATGCGAAAAAACAATATTTACAAGAAAGATTCTCTGCACTTTCAGAAGATGAAATGAATGTAATGATTTCAATTTCCAAAAAACTTATTTAAGTGATTATAAACAAGAAAACGCTTACGTGATAAAATAGAAGGTCTTCCTTATAGATGGGAGATCTTCTTTCGTGTGTAATAGATGTTAATAAATAAAATGTGTATGAAAAAAGATAGAGCGCCATACTACTAATACAAGGAAGGAGGGAGAAATATGACGAATCGTAACGGTAGTAAAGGGAGCGGTAATCAAGGATCACCAAAGTCCGGCCAGTTTAATCAGGAATTTAGCACTGAATTTGAAACTGGTAATGATAATAAAGGAAAAGAATATCGTTCTAAAAAAGGGAGTAAATCAAAAAAGGAGTGAATTAATTCACTCCTTTTTTGATTTAAGATGCTGCCGATTGATCCGTATTATATTTTTCTTCTGATTTTGCGACAATCATTGCGCAAATTGCATCGCCAGAAATGTTTACAGCTGTTCTAGACATATCTAGAATACGGTCAATACCGATAATTAAAGCGATACCTTCTACTGGTAGATTTACTTGATTTAAAACCATTGTAAGCATTACAAGTCCAACACCAGGTACACCAGCAGTACCGATACTAGCTAGTACAGCAGTTAATACGACCATAGCTAATTGCGGTAATGTAAGTTCAACTCCGTATACTTGAGCGATAAATACAGTGGCTACTCCTTGCATAATGGCAGTACCATCCATATTAATAGTTGCCCCTAGTGGTTGTACAAATGAGCTTATCGCTTTTGGAACGCCAAGCTTATCTTGTGCTGTTTTCATTGCAAATGGAAGCGATGCATTAGAGCTAGATGTACTAAATCCAATTGCCATTACTGGCCCGAAATGTTTAAAGAAACGAACAATACTTTCTTTTGCTAATATCTTTAATAAGCCACCATATACAAAGACCCCGTGAATAATGAGTACTAACATAACGACAATCATATACTTGAACATCGCAGCGACGCCTGCAAGCCCCATTTTACCAACGGATGAAGCGAGCAAACCGAATGTTCCAATTGGGGCTAATTTCATAACGAGATTAACAAGATACATCATTAATTCGTTGCCCTGTTCAAGTAATGAATGGATACCTTGAACTCGTTTTCCTAAAATAGCTATACCGAGTCCAATCAATACGGCAAAGGCAATGATTTGTAACATGTTTCCGTCAGCCATCGCTTTTGCTGGGTTATCTGGTACGATATTTAGCAATGTGTCAACGAAAGATGTTTCAGTTTTTGCACCTTCATACTTAAGACCTTCTGTTTTAAAATTACCGCCAGCTCCTGGTTTTATAATAAGTGCAAATGTAACCGCTATAGAGATGGCAACCGCAGTTGTTACGAGAAAGAATGAAATTGATTTTAAACCGATTCTTCCAAGTTGTTTCGGATCTCCAAGGCCGGCAGCACCAAGTACGATAGAAATGAACACAACAGGAACAACTAGCATTTTAATAAGTCGAATAAACAATTGACCAATTGGGTTGAACACATATTGATTTAGTGGCTCAAAGATAGATGGAGCAGCTAAATTTAGAGTGAGTCCAACAACTAGACCTAGAAATAATGCGATTAAGATTGCTTTTGTTTGTTTCAATAAAATCCCCCCTTTTGTTTTTGTGAAATTTCTTTCTAAAGTAATTATACCGAAAAAATCCCTAATTTAACAATATTTTCTGAATTTTTTGGTTTTTAGGTGTAGATAGACTGATTTTGTGTTTGGAAAATAAAATAGACCATCACATAGGATGGTCTAGGGAAGGGGACAATTTATGTCAATTTAATTAGGGATGGAAGTTGCTTTAAGACACTGGGGAATGTCTTATAAATTAGGGAGGAACAACTTCAATACATATACTATAAAAGGTAGGTGTGACTCTCATGTGAACATAGGGTGAAAGAGAGAGGGAGTTTTAAATAAAAGATAGAAAGACAAAAAATAAGACCATCACATAAGATGGTCAAGGAAGGGGACAATTTATGTCAATTTAATTAGGGATGGAAGCTGTTCAAAGACACTGGGGAATGTCTTATAAATTAGGGAGGAACAACTTCGATACATATACTATAAAAGGTAGATGTGACCTCTGTGTGAACATAGAGTGAAAGAGAGAGGGAGTTTTAAATAAAAGATAGAAAGACAAAAAAATAAGACCATCATTTATAAGATGGTCAAGGAAGGGGACAATTTATGTCAATTTAATTAGGGATGGAAGTTGCTTTAAGACACTGGGGAATGTCTTATAAATTAGGGAGGAACAACTTCGATACATATACTATAAAAGATAGATGTGACCTCTGTGTGAATATAGAGTGAAAGAGAGAGGGAGTTTTAAATAAAATGAAAATTTAATGAGTGTTTTTTGTTCATCCCCTGTTGATTATTAGCCTTAACCAATCGGGCGTTTATTGCCCACAAATAGCGGAATAAAAGATAAAGCAAACAAAAAATAAGACCATCATTTATAAGATGGTCAATGGAAGGGGACAATTTATGTCAATTTAATTAGGGATGGAAGCTATTCAAAGACACTGGGGAATGTCTTATAAATTAGGGAGGAACAGCTTCGATACATATACTATAAAAGGTGGATGTGACCTCTATGTGAACATAGAGTGAAAGATATGGGGATTTGAAAGATAGTACATATGAAATTGTTATTGCTAGCAATATAGAATTAGGATATAGAGTTTTCCAGCATAAAACGAAAAGGAATCTGAATATAAATAAAAGTTGTAATCTATGAAAAAAAAGATTATGCTCAACTATATTATGAGAATATAAGGTTTGTCCCAATTATTTAAGGGCTTTTAAAAAGCTTTTTATTGTATGAGGGGAAGCTTCACTTTAATAAGGGAGTTAGTGATATGGACGTAACAAAAAAACAAGGGCTGTATAATCGTCTTATACGATTAAACCCACCACAAATATTAGCATTAGGCTTTTTCTGCTTAATTGTGGTTGGCGGTTTGTTATTAAAATTACCATTCGCAACGAAAGCACATATTAGTTGGGTAGATGCTTTCTTTACAGCAACGTCAGCAGCGACCGTAACTGGTTTGGGAGTAGTGGATACAGCAAGTACATTTACGATGTTTGGCGAAATTGTTATTATGTTTTTAATTCAAACAGGTGGTCTAGGTCTTATGACAATTGCTATTTTAATTGTTTGGGTACTAGGTAAAAAAATCGGATTACGCCATCGTTTATTAATTGGAGAAGCATTTAATCAAACAAATATAGGTGGTCTTGTAAAATTAGTAAAGCGTGTCTTTATATTTTCGATTTGTATTGAACTTATTGGGGTCATCTTTTTATCGTTTCGCTTTATTCCAGAGTTTGGTTTTGGAAAAGGTTTATACTATAGTATTTTTCATGTAATTGCATCTTATAATAATGCAGGGTTTGCTTTATGGCCAGATAATTTAACAAGATATGTAGGGGATCCCATTATTAATATTGGGATTTGCTCTTTAATTGTAATCGGAGGACTCGGTTTTACCGTATTAATTGATATATGGTATAGTCGCAGTTTTCGAAAATTATCACTTCACTCAAAAATAATGATTATTGGAACAGTAGTGCTAAATGTTATAGCAATGATTGTGATTTTTGTATTGGAATATAATAATGTGAAGACGTTAGGGAATTTATCTTTAAATGAAAAACTATGGGCTTCCTTCTTTCAAGGTATTACTCCGCGGACAGCTGGATTTAATACGGTTGACTATGGAGGTATGGAAGAATCATCTATATTATTTACGATGATTTTAATGTTTATTGGTGCAGGAAGTGTATCGACAGGTGGAGGAATTAAATTAACGACGTTTGTTATCTTAATTACATCTGTCCTTTCTTTCTTTAGAAAAAAGGAGGAAATTGTTTTATTTCAGCGTACAATTAAAATGTCGACAGTAACGAGGGCATTAGCAATTGCTGTTGCCAGTCAAATACTTATTTTAGCAGCGGTATTCATATTAATGCTTACAGAAAACTTCAGCTTTATTCAATTATTATTTGAGACAATATCAGCGTTTGGCACAGTCGGATTAACGATGGGAATTACTGCACAGCTATCGGCATTCGGAAAATGTATTATTATGTTTGTTATGTTCTGCGGATTAATTGGACCATTAACACTTGTGTTCTCTTTAGCGCGACCAGCAAAACAAAAAATAAAATATCCATCTGAAGATGTGTTTACAGGATAAGGTATCCCGCGTTAAGCGAGATACCTTTTTCTTTTTTAGAACAGGGAGAACAATAGACCAATAAGTGCTACTCGGAATAAAATTGCGATAAGTGCAGCAATTCCACCGACAACTGCAGCGATACCGCCAGTTACAGTAGCTCCGCGATTATAAGCGTAAATACCGAGTAAAACAGAAACAAGACCAAATAGTGTTGGAAATGTAAATAGCGATAAGATAGATAGCGCAAGAGCGATAAAACCAGCAGTTGATCCAGCAGCGGACGATTTTACAACATCTTTATCGTCTTTATCATCGTAATCATAATCAATGCGTTGTGGTGCAACCTCAGCGGCGTACTCTTCTTTATAGTCACTATAATCACTATCTATTCTATCTCTTTTTTTATAATCATCAAATTTCTCAGTCAAAGTCATGACTCCTTTCATAACAAGGTTCAATAGTAGTATGTATCTCTTTTTCTTTTTTATCCCGCTATTTGTGGGAGTCGAGCTACGTACACATCCCACTGATTAAAGTTTCACTATACCGGAGCATGTACAGGGAGTAGTATCTTTTAAAAGAAGGAAAATGTTTTTTTGAAATAGGAAAAGTTAGTATGACTTCCTCTATTTTGGAAAATATAAAAAGGAATAATGAGGAAAGGGTGCAATACATAATGGAACATCCAATTGAAAATTTAATGAAAACGGCAATGACAAATTTAAAAGAAATGGTAGATGTAAATACAATTGTTGGGAGCCCGGTTTCAACAGCTGACGGAAACGTAGTATTAACAGTATCTCAAGTGGCTTTTGGTTTTGGAGCTGGTGGAAGTGATTTTAAAGGGGATTTCATCACTGAAAAACATAACGGTGGGCAAAATCAGCATAAAGAGAACAAACAAGGGCATCCATTTGGAGGAGGAAGCGGGGCTGGGGTTTCCATTAGTCCAGTAGCTTTTTTAGTAGTTGGTTCTAATGGGGTGCAAGTATTACATCTCAACAGCAGTACACATTTAATTGAAAAGGCTTTAAATACTGTACCAAGCACTGTAGATAAATTTGTGAATGGTCGTCAAAAGTGAACTTGCATTTTTTAGGAATTATGATATATTAGAAAAAGTGCGCTTTAGGATGATCGGAATAATTGAAATGTAAATATATATGATGTGTGGAATAAGGGAGAGGAATTTATGATTAATATCAAAAACTTAGTAGTTGGCTTATTTATGTTAGTTAGCGGCTTTGTTGTATATGTAATAAAAGAAAAAGCTCCATTCTAAAACAGACAAACCGTTAATGTCTGTTTTTAATTTACGGAAAAAAGTTGACAAGTTATTGTATTGGTGTTAGAATTTTAATTCGTGTCTCGGTTACAGCTAGTGTAAAGTAAATATCTCTTATGAATGCAATACGAAAAGTTTGCGAAAGATCGGGTAATTTTATCAACAACTTTTGTGAACAAACCCTATAAATTGTATTTATAAGCTATATATGTATACTAGTGAATCAAGGAGCGGTCAGTGGAACCGTAATGATGAGAGAGAGGTAGGGCTTTCATCCAGTATATGTTACTTTCCCGTTAGGTGAATATAAAAAAGAGGACTCCTTTTAAAAGGGGTCCTCTTTCATTTTTTAAGTGCGACTTTCAACTTGTTGACAAATTTCATCCGTTGTTAAACCGTGAGCTGTAATGACTGATCCTTTAATTGATGTATCTGCAATGCCCATCACATTAGAATCTTGCCCAGTTACAACGCAACAATCACACCCTTGTGCATCCTGTTCTGAGTTAAGTGTAACAACTTCATGACCTTGTTGTTGAAGAGCTTGTTGAACGTCTGTTAATGAGTTTTCAACGCCAATTCTAGCCATAATTATCACCTCCTACCATCTAATTGCTAGTATGCTCAAGTTCACTGCATATATTTATGAAAAGACGGTAGGAAGTAAATCTTTGTTTAGTCGTTATATACGCCAGTAAGCATTTGACTAACGAATTGATCGTTTAATGTATCTTGTGCTGAAGAAGTATTTGAATGGATGTCGATTGAAGCAATAAAATGATTATGTTCTTTCGTATTTGGTTCTACCTCTACGTAATTATCGAATTTACAAAAACCTTTCGTATCCATTAGATCAAATAATTGCAGCATTTCTACTACCTCTTGTCTCGTTCCTTTAATTTGTACACACGCCATATTTATTTCCTCCTTTATTTTGACAAATTGTTTTTTAAAAATAGGATTATGATTACGAAATGAAAAATATGAATGTTATTTTTAGAAAGCGCTATTTTTGTTATTTTCCCCCTTTTTCAGCAAAAGTCGTTATATATCCCCGGATTTATAAAATCGGACGTCCGTTTATTGAATACAATAGATTCGTATCAATTGATGAAAATCCTTCTTTTAAACAAATATTTTTTTAGTGGAAATTGGCGAAAAAAATTTTTTGACTTTTTGTAAACGTTAACAATGTTGTTAAATCAGTATAAGCAAAGAAGTACGTATGATTAAAAATTATAAATTTTCTAAAAATTCACTTGATTTATTTAGAAAGGAGAGTAAACTAGGAAACAATAAAAAATTCATAGAACATAGGAGGCGCTTCTAGTGAATGAGCAATGGATTTTCTTAAATGGAGAATTTGTTCCAAAAGATGAGGCAAAAGTTTCAGTATATGATCATGGCTATTTATATGGCGATGGAGTGTTTGAAGGAATTAGAGTTTATAGCGGTAATGTTTTCCGTTTGAGAGAGCATCTTGTCCGGCTGTATGAATCAGCAAAATCAATCCTTTTAGAAATTCCATATTCATTAGATGAAGTAACAAATATTGTTGTTGAGACGATTCGACAAAATAAATTATCTAATGGATACATTCGCCTTGTTGTATCAAGAGGAGCAGGAAATCTTGGATTGGATCCCGATTCATGTAAGAAGCCGAATGTAGTAGTAATTGCAGAACAATTATCTTTATTCCCACAAGAATATTATGAGAAAGGGATTCCAGTTGTAACAGTTGCAACGCGCCGAAATCGTCCCGATGTTTTATCCCCTCAAGTAAAATCTTTAAATTACTTAAACAATATTTTAGTTCGTATTGAAGCGAAATTAGCTGGAGTACAAGAAGCACTTATGTTAAATGATCAAGGATATGTAGCTGAAGGATCAGGAGATAACGTGTTTATTGTTAAAGGAAATAAATTAATTACACCACCAAGTTCTGCTGGAGCGTTAGAAGGTATTACACGAAACGCCATTTTAGAAATCGGCGAAAAACTTGGGTATGACGTAAGAGAAGAGTTATTTACAAGACATGATGTATATGTAGCTGATGAAGTGTTTTTAACAGGAACAGCTGCTGAAGTGATTGCTGTTACGACAGTAGATGGTAGAACGATTGGCTTAGGGCAAACAGGTCCACATACGAACCGTTTATTAAAAGAGTTTCGTAAGTTAGTTGTAGAAGATGGAGAGAAAATTTACGAAGAAAATAAAGTTGGATAACAACTTTTTTAACATAAGAAAGCGTTGATAGGGAGGAGTAGTTGATTGTGAAGCCTCACAGAGAGTCGGTGGTTGCTGAAAACCGATGGTTCACGTCGACGAACATCGCCCTTGAGTGCTAAGCTAAAGCATTTGTCTAGGCTTAGACGGTAGCTCCGTTATTAGCTAGATCCATTTATGGATCACTGAGGCAAGAGTATTCTTGCGAAGAAGGGTGGTACCGCGAAATCTTTCGTCCCTTCAGCACATAGCTGGAGTGTGGACGTAGGATTTTTTTATTGTATAAAAGTTTGAAAAAGGGGGCTTATAAGAACAATGTCTTCAAAAACGGAAGAGAAACTGGCAACTGGTGCACAGCTATTGTTAGAAGCGCTAGAAAAGGAAGGCGTAGAAGTGATTTTCGGTTATCCGGGTGGTGCCGTTTTACCTCTCTATGATGCATTGTATGATTGTGAAATTCCGCATATTTTAACAAGGCATGAGCAAGGGGCAATTCACGCTGCTGAAGGGTATGCCAGAATTACAGGGCATCCAGGGGTTGTAATTGCAACGAGTGGGCCAGGTGCTACAAATGTAATTACGGGTCTAGCTGATGCGATGATTGATTCATTGCCACTTGTAGTATTTACAGGCCAAGTAGCAACAACGTTAATTGGGAGCGATGCTTTTCAAGAGGCAGATATTATGGGACTTACGATGCCAGTGACAAAACATAACTATCAAGTGCGAAAGGCCTCAGATTTACCTCGAATTATTAAAGAAGCATTTCATATTGCTAAAACTGGAAGACCAGGACCAGTCGTTATTGACCTTCCGAAAGATATGGTAGTCGAGAAAGGTGAGCAATGTAGCAATGTACAAATGGATTTACCGGGATATAACCCTAATTATGAACCGAATCTACTTCAAATAAACAAATTACTCAAAGTAATTGAAACCGCAAAAAAACCGTTAATTTTAGCTGGAGCGGGTATATTGCATGCGAAAGCTTCGAAAGAATTGACAAATTTTGCTCGTAAATATGAAATCCCTGTTGTGCATACATTACTTGGTCTTGGTGGTTTTCCACCAGATGATGAACTATTTCTAGGGATGGGAGGAATGCATGGTTCTTATACAGCAAATATGGCGTTATATGAATGTGACTTACTCATTAATATAGGCGCGAGATTTGATGATCGGCTTACAGGGAATTTAGCTTATTTTGCTAAAGGGGCTACTGTTGCGCATATCGATATCGATCCAGCAGAAATCGGGAAAAATGTGCCAACTGAAATTCCTATTGTTGCAAGTGCTAAGCGGGCATTGGAAGTATTACTTGAACCAGAAGGGGGAAAAGAAAATCATCATGAATGGATCACTTTATTAAAGGGGAGAAAAGAACAATATCCATTCTCTTATAAAAGAAATTCTGAAAGTATTAAGCCCCAATACGCAATTGATATGTTATATGAAATTACGAAGGGAGAAGCGATTGTAACAACAGACGTTGGGCAACACCAAATGTGGGCAGCCCAATATTATCCGCTGAAAAATCCAGATAAATGGGTAACTTCTGGTGGATTAGGAACGATGGGGTTTGGATTTCCAGCAGCAATCGGTGCGCAAATTGCAAAGCCTGAAGAATTAGTTATTGCAATTGTTGGTGATGCTGGATTTCAAATGACTCTACAAGAATTAAGTGTATTAAAAGAACACGCTTTACCCGTTAAAGTATTTATTTTAAATAATGAAGCTTTAGGAATGGTAAGACAGTGGCAAGATGAATTTTACAATCAAAGATATTCACATTCTTTATTACCATGCCAACCAGATTTCGTCGCTCTTGCGAATGCATATGGCATAAAAGGTGTTCGTATTGACGATCCACTTCTTGCAAAGAAGCAAATCCAGCATGCTATTGAATTACAAGAGCCAGTCGTAATTGATTGTCGTGTACTTCAATCAGAGAAGGTTATGCCGATGGTTGCGCCAGGAAAAGGTGTTCACCAAATGGAGGGAGTGGAAAAAGGGTGAAGAGAATTGTTACAGCGACAGTTCGAAATCAAAGTGGTGTTTTAAACCGAATTACAGGGGTTATGACACGAAGACATTTTAATATTGAAAGTATTTCAGTAGGTCATACAGAATCATCAGATATATCGCGAATGACGATTGTTGTACACGTTGAAAGTGAACAGCAAGTGGAGCAGTTAATTAAACAACTGCATAAGCAAATTGACGTACTGAAAGTATCAGATATTACAGAAGAAGCGATGATTGCTAGAGAGCTTGCTCTTATTAAAGTAGCAACTTCTGTAGCGAGGGCAGAATTATATAGTTTAATTGAACCGTTTCGAGCCGCTGTAATAGATGTTGGGAAGGATTCCATAGTTGTGCAAGTAACAGGTACGCAAGACAAAGTAGAAGCGTTAATTGAATTACTTCGTCCATACGGTTTGAAAGAAATTGCTAGAACAGGTGTAACAGCATTTACACGTAGTATGAAAAAACAAGATAAGCAAGTTATGTTAATTCAATAATCATTTAAATATAGGGGGAAATGAAAATGGCAAAAGTTTATTATGAGAAAGATGTAACAGTAAATGTATTAAAGGAAAAGAAAGTAGCAATCATCGGATATGGCTCGCAAGGTCATGCACATGCGCAAAATTTACGTGATAACGGATTTGATGTAGTAGTAGGTTTAAGAAAAGGTAAGTCTTGGAATAAAGCGAATGAAGATGGATTTTCTGTATATACAGTAGCAGAAGCAGCGGAAAAAGCTGATGTAGTAATGATTCTACTGCCTGATGAATTACAACCAGAAGTATATGAAGCTGAAATTGCACCAAATTTACAGGCTGGAAACTCCCTCGTGTTCGCACATGGATTTAATGTTCACTTTGATCAAGTAAAACCACCAGCTAATGTAGATGTATTTCTAGTAGCGCCAAAAGGACCGGGGCATCTCGTACGCCGTACGTTCGCCGAGGGCGGGGCTGTTCCTGCATTATTTGCAGTATATCAAGATGCAACAGGAGTTGCGACTGAAAAAGCACTTTCTTATGCTGACGGAATTGGAGCAACGAGAGCTGGTGTACTAGAAACGACGTTTAAAGAAGAAACAGAAACAGATTTATTTGGGGAGCAAGCTGTACTCTGCGGCGGAGTGACTGCACTTGTAAAAGCTGGGTTTGAAACGTTAGTTGATGCAGGATATCAGCCTGAACTTGCATATTTTGAATGTTTACATGAACTGAAGCTAATCGTTGACCTTATGTACGAAGGTGGACTTGAAAATATGAGATATTCAGTTTCAGATACAGCGCAGTGGGGAGACTTCGTATCAGGACCACGCGTTGTTACTGAAGATACGAAGAAAGCGATGGGGGCAGTATTAGCAGAAATTCAAGATGGTACATTTGCAAGAGGCTGGATTGCAGAGCATAAAGCAGGAAGACCAAATTTCCATGCGACAAATGAGAAAGAGAATAAACATGAAATCGAGGTAGTTGGACGTAAATTACGTGAAATGATGCCTTTCGTACAGCCGCGAGTAAAGGTAGGGGTTAAATAATATGAAGCAGGTTTTGTTCATGGATACAACGCTTCGTGATGGCGAACAATCACCAGGAGTAAATTTAAATGAACAAGAGAAATTACAAATTGCTAGGCAATTAGAGAGGCTTGGTATTCATGTAATGGAAGCTGGATTCGCGGCAGCTTCCGAAGGTGACTTTCAATCGGTAAAACGCATTGCGAATACGATTCAAAATGCTACAGTTATGAGTTTAGCTAGAGCGAAAGAAAGTGATATTCGAAGAGCATATGAAGCGGTGAAAGGAGCTGTATCTCCCCGTCTACACGTATTTTTAGCTACGAGTGATATTCATATGAAATATAAACTTTGTATGTCTAAAGAAGATGTGTTAGATAGTATTCATCGCTCGGTTACGCTTGGAAAATCATTATTTCCGACAGTACAATTTTCTGCAGAAGATGCGACAAGAACAACAAGAGATTTTTTAGCTGAAGCAGTAGAAGTTGCGATTCGTGCAGGAGCGAATGTAATTAATATTCCAGATACAGTTGGATATACGAATCCGGAAGAGTATTATTCTCTTTTTAAATACTTACAAGAATCCGTTCCATCATATGAAAAAGCGATTTTTTCTTGTCATTGTCACGATGATCTTGGTATGGCAGTAGCAAATTCGTTAGCTGCGGTTGAAGGAGGAGCATTGCAAGTAGAAGGAACGATTAATGGCATTGGAGAAAGAGCAGGGAATGCAGCGTTAGAAGAAGTTGCGGTAGCTCTTCATATTAGAAAAGATTTTTATAAAGCAGAGCCTTCAATGACTTTAAAAGAAATTAAGGCGACGAGTATATTAGTAAGCAGGTTAACGGGTATGGTTGTACCGAAAAATAAAGCAATCGTTGGAGCGAATGCATTTGCTCATGAATCGGGCATCCACCAAGACGGGGTTTTAAAAGAAGTAACAACTTATGAAATTATCGAACCAGCGCTTATAGGAGAATCTCAAAATCTCTTTGTACTTGGGAAACACTCTGGCCGTCATGCGTTTACGGAAAAAATGAAAGAGCTTGGTTATGAATTTACAAATGAAGAGCGAGATGCGGCATTCGAAGCATTTAAAAAATTGGCTGATCGTAAAAAGGAAATTACTGAAGAAGATTTACGTGCACTTATGCTTGGAGAAGCAGCATTTGCGGCTCAGCAATATAACATTACGCAACTGCAAGTACATTTCGTATCAAATAGTACACAATGCGCGACAGTTGTGCTGAAGGATGAGGAAGGAAATGTATACGAAGATGCAGCTACTGGTTCTGGTAGTATTGAAGCGATTTACAATGCAATCCAAAGAATTTTAGGATTAGAATGTGAATTGGCAGATTATCGCATACAATCTATTACACAAGGTCAAGATGCACTGGCTCATGTACATGTTGAATTAAAAGAAGGGACACATCAAGTATCAGGTTTTGGTGTTGCGCAAGACGTGTTGGAAGCGTCGGCGAGAGCATATGTCCATGCAGCAGGGAAATTAAAATCTCTTATAGCGCTTGTGAAATAAATATTTGATAGGTGAGAGAAGCTTTCCTCACCTATCAAATTAAAGTTCTGAAAATTCAGTTAAAAGGAGTGTTAAAAATGGAAAAACGTATCGTTTGTTTAGCTGGTGATGGTGTTGGTCCAGAAGTAATGGAAAGTGCGAAGGAAGTATTGCATATGGTAGAAAGGCTATATGGACATCATTTTCATTTGCAAGATGAGTACTTTGGTGGTGTTGCTATCGATTTAACTGGGCAACCATTACCACAGCGAACACTTGCCGCCTGTTTAGCGAGTGATGCGGTTTTACTTGGAGCAGTAGGTGGACCAAGGTGGGATAGTGCGAAAGAAAGGCCTGAGAAAGGATTATTAGCATTAAGAAAAGGACTCGGTGTATTTGCGAATGTTCGCCCTGTAACGGTAGAAAGTGCAACTGCACATTTATCACCATTAAAAAACGCTGATGAAATTGATTTCGTTGTCGTTCGTGAATTAACAGGCGGAATTTATTTTTCTTATCCGAAAGAGCGAACGGAAGAAGTGGCAACAGATACACTTACGTATCATCGCCATGAAATTGAACGTATCGTTTCGTATGCTTTTCAATTAGCGAATAAGCGGAAGAAAAAAGTAACATCTATTGATAAAGCGAATGTTTTAGAGTCTAGTAAATTATGGAGAACTGTGACAGAAGAAGTAGCACTTCGCTACCCAAATGTGGAAGTAGAACACATTTTAGTAGATGCAGCAGCTATGGAATTAATTCGGAATCCAGGAAGATTTGACGTTATTGTAACGGAAAATTTATTTGGTGATATTTTAAGTGATGAGGCTTCAGTATTAGCCGGATCATTAGGAATGCTTCCATCAGCAAGTCACGCTGAAAAGGGGCCTTCATTATACGAGCCTATTCACGGATCAGCACCGGATATTGCGGGGAAAAATAAGGCGAATCCAATTGCGATGATGCGTTCTGTTGCAATGATGCTTGGGCAATCGTTCGGATTAACGAGAGAAGGATATGCAATTGAAGAAGCAGTTTCTGCAGTCCTTAAATCAGGAAAATGTACAGCAGATATCGGGGGGACTGAAACGACAACTTCATTTACAAAGGCAGTTATTCAAGAAATGGAAGAGCAAGCGTTAGTAGGGAGAGGAAGATAATGGGGAAAAGGTTACTAGATAAGCTTTGGGAAAGACATGTAGTTGCGACTAATGAAAATGGATTGGATTTATTATATATCGATCTACATCTTGTTCATGAAGTAACGTCACCGCAAGCCTTTGAAGGCTTGCGGCTTACAAATCGAACAGTCCGCAGACCAGATTTAACATTTGCAACGATGGATCATAATATTCCAACGAAAGATGTTTGGAATATTACCGACCGCATTGCGAAGCAGCAACTAGATACACTTCGGGAAAACTGTAAACAATTTCAGGTGCCATTAGCGGATATCGGAGATGAAGAGCAAGGGATCGTTCATGTTATAGGACCAGAACTTGGACTCACACAGCCAGGAAAAACGATTGTTTGTGGTGATAGTCATACAGCGACACACGGTGCTTTTGGCGCACTAGCGTTTGGTATTGGTACGAGTGAAGTGGAACATGTATTGGCAACGCAAACGTTATGGCAACGAAAGCCGAAAGCGATGGGCATTGAGTTAAAAGGAAAGTTACCGCAGGGTGTTTATGCGAAAGATATTATTTTACATCTTCTTTCAAAGTACGGAGTAGCAGTTGGAACAGGTTACGTAATGGAATTTTACGGAGAGGCCATTCATGCTATGGATATGGAAGAGAGGATGACGCTTTGCAATATGGCAATTGAAGGGGGAGCAAAGGCTGGCATTATTGCACCAGATGAAAAAACGGTTGCTTACGTAAAAGGGCGTAAATATGCGCCGAAAGACTATGAATCTATTAAGGAAAAATGGTCAGAACTTTATACAGATTTAGATGCAGTTTATGATTTACATATTCTAGTAGATGTTACGGATTTAGCGCCGTACGTTACGTGGGGAACAAATCCTAGTATGGGTGTTCGGATTGATGAGAAATTGCCAGAAAAGCATGATGCAAATGACGAAAGAGCGTTTTCTTATATGGGGTTGAGTCCCGGACAAAGTACGTATGACATTCCAGTTCAACATGTTTTCATTGGATCTTGTACAAATTCTAGGCTTTCTGATTTAGAAATTGCTGCATCTGTCGTGAAAGGTAAAAAAGTAAAAGAAGGTGTGCGAGCACTTGTTGTACCTGGATCTCAAAGGGTAAGAGAAGCAGCGATGCATAAAGGATTACATCGCATATTTGAAGAAGCTGGATTTGAATGGAGAGAGCCCGGATGCTCAATGTGTCTAGGTATGAATCCAGATCAAGTGCCTGAAGGAGAACATTGTGCCTCTACGTCAAATCGCAATTTTGAAGGGAGACAAGGAAAGGGAGCACGAACGCATTTAGTTAGCCCGGCAATGGCGGCAGCGGCTGCGTTACATGGTCATTTTGTTGATATTAGAAAGGAGAGTTATGATGGAGCCATTTCGTATTCATAAAGGTACTGCCGCAGTACTGATGAATGATAACATTGATACAGATCAAATTATTCCGAAGCAATATTTAAAGAGAATTGAAAGAACTGGGTTTGGGAAGTTTTTATTTGATGAGTGGCGATATGATAATAATCGCCAAGAAAACCCTAATTTCCCGCTTAATGCACAAGAAAGAAAAGGAGCCAGTATATTAATCACAGGCGATAATTTTGGATGTGGCTCGTCAAGAGAACATGCTCCATGGGCACTTGCTGATTATGGTTTCCGCGTTATTATCGCTGGAGGATTTGCCGATATCTTTTATATGAATTGTATGAAAAATGGCATGTTACCGATTGTAATGGATAAAGATATGCGTGAACAACTTGCTAAAACAGATGCGAGAGAACAAATCATAGTTGATTTAGAAAATGAAATAATGACAACGAATACGCATAGATTCCATTTTACAATCGAGAAAATGTGGAAAG